>CALKVW010000022.1 GCA_938004785.1 uncultured Polyangiaceae bacterium | reverse complement strand
AGATGAACCACCCGAGCGCGACCGCCAGCAGCCCGATCCCTTCGCCGAGGGCGCACCCGCGCTCGACGATCTCGGCGGTCGCGATCTCGGCGACACCGTCGCCGCGGTGCTCGGGACCTTCGAGCGCTCGGGCGGGCCCGTGTCGCTCCGCCAGATCGCAGAGGCCGCGCAGCGCCGCGGCAAGATCCAAGGAGAGCTGCAGCTGGTGCAGTCGATCGTCGCTGCGAGCGTGCGCGCCGACAACTCGAGGCGCCTCGCCTCGGGGCAGCGTCCGCGCTTCCGCTTCACCGGCGGTCGCGTCGCGCTCACCGACTGGCTGCTGTCGGCCGAGCTCGCCGACCTCGAGGCCGACGCGCTCGCCGCCGTCGAGCGCTACCGCGAGGCCGCGCGCCGCGTCTTCGTGCGCAAGCTCGCCGAGCTGCCCGGTCACGCGCAGGTCGAGCTCGCCATCATGGCCCTCGAGCGCGCGGGCGTCTCGCAGGTCCGCGCGATCCGTCGCGCAGGCGTCAACAACGCCGAGAGCCACTTCGCGGCGACCCTGCGCACGCCCACCGGCGAGCTCAAGATCGCCCTCGTGATCCGTCGCGATGGCCGCGAGGTCGGTCGCGAGCGCGTGACCGAGCTGAGAGGCTCGCTCCACCACTACGGCGCAGCGACGCTGGGCTGGGTCGTGACGACCGGCTCGGTGCTCTCGGGCGCCCGCGAGGAGGCCGACGTCGCGGGCGTGGCGCCCGTCGTCCTCACCGACGGTCAAGGCCTCGCGCGCCTCTGCGAACAGCACGGCGTCGGCGTCATCGAGACGCGCCTGCCCGTGTCGATCGTGGACGTCGACCTGCTCGACGCGCTGCGCGCCTCATGAAGTCACGCGCGCTTCGCGGCGCGTCGCTGCTCGGCGCGCTCGCGCTCGCCGGCTGCGGCCAACCGCCTCCTCCGTCGGTCTTCCCGACGGCGGAGGCGGCGCTCGGCCGCATGCGCGCGAGCTACGCCTGCGCCGACGGCGTGCAGGGCACCGCGAAGCTCGACGTCTTCTCCACGCGCGGTCGCGTGAAGGGCGAGACCTACCTGCTCGCGCTCCTGCCCGAGCGGGTGCGCTTCGACGTCGTGAGCGCCTTCGGGGTCACGCTCTACACGCTCACGAGCGACGGGCGCGACTTCAAGATGCTCGATCTCGAGCAGAAGCAGTTCCTCGAGGGGCCCGCGAAGCCCTGCAACCTGGCGCGTCTCACGCAGATCCCGGTCCCCGGTCACGCGCTCGTCTCGCTGCTGCGCGGCGAGGCCCCGGTGCTCGTGCACGCGCCCGGCTCGGGCCAGATCGAGTGGAGCGACAGCGGCTACTACCGCGTCTCGCTCGCGGGGCAGCACCAGGCGCGCGAGGAGATCCGCCTGCGCGTGCACCCCGACGACTGGCTGAAACCCCACACCGAGCAGCGCGTGCGCGTGAGCCGCGTGCTGGTCTCGCAGGCCGGGCGAGAGCTCTACGACGTCGAGCTCGGCGAGCACCGCTCGGTGCCGACCGCCTCGCCACGCCTCGACGAAGATGGCCTCGACGATCCCATCCCGCCGAGCGGGCCGAGCTGCGACGCCGAGATCCCTCACCGGATCCGCATGCGCGTGCCGCACACCTCCGACGACGTGCTGCTCGAGTACTCCGAGGCCAGGTGGAACCCGCCGCTGCTCGAGGGCAGCTTCACGCAGCCTCAGCCGGGCGGCACGAAGCGCGTCTTCGTCGACTGCACGCGCTGACGCCCGCGGCGCGGCGAGCGCTTCACCACTTCGCGATGTAGACCGCGAAGACGAGCGTGCCCGAGCCTCTGCGCGCTTGCACCACGGCGCGCAGCCGCTTCGGCTCGCGTTCGGTCCACACGAAGCAGCCGCGCTGACCACCCACGACCGAGGCTGGCCCCTTGCGGCCATCGGCCGCGCGCACCTCGAGCGTGGGCCCTTCGTCGATCAAGAAGGCGTCGACCTCCCTGAGCCCGAGGCCGCCGTGCGCGATCACCGTCGCGCAGGATCCTTGGACGAGCTCGAAGGGCAGCTCGGCGCGCTCGCCCTCGGCGAGCTCGACGTGCTTCAGGCCGTCGAGCAGCTCGAGCCCACGCGCCTCTGCGCGCGCGGTGTCCTCGACGGCGATGCGCGTGAGCTCCGGAGCCTCGCCCACGCCGAGCGCGCGCGCGGGTGCGTCGAAGCGCTCGCGCAGGAGGCGCTCTCCCTCGGGGTCGATCGCGACGTAGAAGCCAGGCCTGCTACCTCGCGTCGAGCTCGGCTCGGGCGTCGTCTGGAAGCTGACCGGCTTCACGGGCTTGCGCTCCACGCGCGCCGCGGGTCGCTCGCTGCTCCCGCAGCCCGTGGCCAGGATCGCGAACAGCAGCCAGGCTCCGTGGGGCCATCGCACGCTCGCGAGGCTACCAACGCCGACGCGTACGGTGTAGGCGAACGCACATGAGCACCCGCCGCGCGGTCGTCTGCTCGCACGGGCACTGCTTCGACGGGCTCGCCTCGGCGGCGCTCTTCGCGCGTCTGCTCGACGTGCTCGAGAGCGGCGCGCTCGACCGAGGCTCGCTCGCCTTCGAGTACCGATCCTGCGGCTACGGCCCCAAGTTCAGGGCGGTGCCCGAGTCCTGGCTGAGCGGCGAGCTCAACGCGATCCTCGATTTTCGCTACACGGAGAGCGACAGGCTCGACTTCTACTTCGACCACCACGTCACCGGGCTCGGCTCGAGCGACGAGGCGCGCATCGCAGCCGAGCGCGTCGAGGCCTCGCGCGGGAAGCGACGCTTCCACTGGGAGCCCAGCTACGGCAGCTGCACCCAGCTCGTGCACGACGTCGCTCGAGACCGCTACGGCGTGGAGCTCGACGAGCTCGGCGAGCTCGTGGCCTGGGCCGATCGCATCGACACCGCGCGCTTCGACCAGCCCGACGACGCCTTCTTCGCCCGCGCGCCGGCGGTGGCGCTGGCCGACGTGATCGAGCGCCACGGCGACTCGGCCTTCTACCAGCGCTGGGCGCCGCTGCTCGCGACCCGCCCGCTCGAGGAGATCCTGCGCGACGAGGAGCTGCGGCGCTTCGGCGCGGCGATCGCGGAGGACAAGCGGCGGCACCTCGCCTCGGTCCAGGCCCACGGTCGCGTGATGGGGCGCGTGGCGCTCGTCGATCTGCTCGACGACACCACGGCGAGCGCAGGCAAGTTCGCCACCTACGTGGCCTTTCCGCGCTGCGTGTATTCGGTCGCGCTCGTGCGCACGCCGCAGCTCATCAAGATCGGCGTCGGCTACAACCCCTGGAGCGGGGCCCCGCGCGACCGCGACATCGCCGCGCTCTGCGCCGCCGAGGGCGGTGGAGGGCACCCGGTCGTGGGTGGGGTGGCCGTGCCTTCGCACGAGGCCGAACGCGCGCGGGCCATCGCCGAACGCATGGTGGCCGCGCTCGGCGCCTAGGCGCGCGCGCCGACGAGCTTGCGTCGTCGCGCCTGGTCGACGATACCCCGCGGCGTGCAGCCCGTGACGACCGCCACCTTCCTCGTCTCCGCCCCCGATCAGCCCGGCCTCGTCGCGCGTCTGTCGGGCTTCTTCTACGAGCTCGGTCTCAACATCGTCGACGCCTCGAACCACACCGATCTGCACGCCGAGGCCGGTGCGCGCTTCTTCATGCGCCTCGTGGTCGCGCTCGACGGCCTCGCCGCGCCCTCCGCGGCGGCGAAGCTCGGCGGCTCCACCGGCAAACGCGCGCTCGAGGCGAGCTTCGCCAAGCTCTGCGAGAGCCTCGGAGCGAGCTGGAGCGTGGGCTACTCGGACGTGAAGCCGCGCGTCGCCATCCTCGTCACGAAGGACCCTACCTGCCTCTACGACCTCGCGCTGCGCCAGCGCATGGGCGAGCTCGGCTGCGAGATCCCGCTCGTGATCTCCAACCACGCGGAGCTCGAGCCCGTCGCCGAGAGCTTCCGCATCCCCTTCGTCGCCCTGCCGGTGACGAAAGAGACGAAGCCGCAGCAAGAGAAGCAGATCCTCGAGCACCTCGCGCGCCACCACGTCGATCTCGTCGTGATGGCGAGGTACATGCAGGTCTTGAGCGCCGAGTTCCTCGCGGCCTCGCCGGTGGTCATCAACATCCACCACGGCTTCTTGCCCGCCTTCCAGGGCGCCAAGCCCTACCACCAGGCGCACGCGCGCGGCGTGAAGCTCATCGGCGCCACGGCGCACTACGCCACCCAGGATCTCGACCAAGGCCCCATCATCGAGCAGGACGTCGAGCGCGTGACGCACCAGATGGGCCCCGACGAGCTCGTGCGCGTGGGCCGCGACGTCGAGCGTGTGGTGCTCGCCCGCGCGGTGCGCGCGCACCTCGAGCGGCGCGTGATCGTGGAGGGCCGCAGGACGATGATCCTCTGAGGGATCACCCGGTTCCGGCTCCGGGTCCGGTTCCGGGTCCGGTTCCGGTTCCGGTTCCGGCTCCGGTTCCGGTTCCGGTTCCGGTTCTGGCAGCGACCTTCCGTCCCCGACCGTCGGGGCCCGACGGGGCGAGCCCCGACGTTCGGGGCCGGAAGGAGCTTCCCGTCATGTCACTCCAGGTCCACTCCCTCGCGCTCGAGGCCGTCACCGAGCTGCGCGGCGTCGTTGCGCGTGTCCAACGGCACGACCGCGTGTTGGCCGACCAACTCCGCCGTGCGCTCTCGAGCATGGCGCTCAATCTCGGCGAGGCGGCCTACAGCGATCCCGGCAACAGGCGCGCCCGCCTCCATACCGCGGCCGGGAGCGCCAACGAGTCGCGCTCTGCCATCGCCGTCGCCCTCGCTTGGGGCTACGTCGCGGAGCACGAGACCACGGTGGGGCTTTGTTTGCTCGACCGCGTCATCGCGATGACCCGGCGAATGTTTCATCCGCGCGTGTGAGCCAGCGCGGACGAGCTCAGGGGCAGCTCGCTCCTGGGCTCGGCCGCTCGCGGCCGATGGCATCGACCGTCTCCCTCGAGCGCCGAAGTTCGATGGTGGTCCAACAAAATCGGGCTCGACGTCGATCTCGTCCGGCTTCACTTCCCACGGCGGGCTGATTCGCCGCAAAGCCGTCGCAGCTCTCGGAAGACGCGGCGGCCCAGCACGCTGCGCCGCGCCGGGCTGGCGCTCGTACGAGAACGGTCTAGAGTGCCAGGCGTGTACACGGCACGTCGTTTCGCCGCTCCGCTCGTGGTGCTCGCGCTCTCGCTCGGCGCGGCGGGCTCACTCTCGACCGATGCCTTCGCCGAGGACCGTGCGCCCGGCGCCGCACCGCAGGTTCCGTCGGAGCCCGCACCCGGCGAGCGCGAGCTCTTGAAGCGGCTCGTCGCGCCCTGCTGCTGGAACCAGACGCTCGACAGCCACCAGGGCGCGGCGCCCGATGGCTTCCGCGCCGAGATCCGCTCGCGCCTCTACGCCGGCGAGACTCCCGCACAGATCGAAGCCGACTTCGTGGCGCGCTACGGCGAGCGCGTGCGCGCGGCCTCGCAGTCGCGCGCGATGGGCTGGGCGGCGGTCCTCGCGGGCGTGGTCGTGATCGGCGCGGGCGCGGCGGTCGCGCGCATGGTGCTGCGCTGGCGCAAGCAGTCTCCGGTCCTGCCCGAGGCGAGCGGCGCGAAGGGCGAAGCGGCCAGGCCCGACGCGCTCGACGAGCGCCTCGACGCCGAGCTGCGCGCGATGGATTGAGCTGGGCTCGACGGATCGCGCAGGGGAGGGGAGGCCCGCCGGAGGCTCCGTGTCCGCGAGGTGCGGGCCGAACGCGTCCGCGACCCGCGCTGCGGGCGGCTACTCCGCGCCGAAGAAGCGAGCGATCGGCTGGCGATGGCCCACGGCGAGGCGGCCCCGCGTCAGCAAGGTCCGGTCGAGCGCGCCCGCCTCGATCTTCTGCAGGTGCTCCAGGTCGAGGTCGCAGCCCTCTGCGGCCTGCTCCGGGGTATCGCCCGCGTAGGTCGCGCGGGTGGTAGTCTCTTCCCCGTGGTGCGTCGTGAAGGGGCAGATCATCCGTCGGGCGTGCCCGACGAGCGAGC
>CALKVW010000021.1 GCA_938004785.1 uncultured Polyangiaceae bacterium | reverse complement strand
GTGCGGGCGCAGAGTGGTGCGAAGCCGCGAAGCCGAAAGGCCGCTCACCCCAGTGCGCGGCCTTTCGGCTTCGAAGCGAGAACGTGGCGCTCGCATCCGACGCACGCCTGTGCGGCCGCCCCCGGCGCTGTGGGTGTCGTCTCCCCCGCCTGCGCGGAGCGCGCTCGCGCGCGAGCACAGGCTTGGGGGAGACCGACGGCGCGAGGCGCACGGCGCCGAAGCGCTCGGCGAGTGGGGGCAAGGCTTGACACTCTCGCGCTCTCGACTAGGGTGCCGTCTCCCTTTCAGGAGTCTTTGCGATGCGCGACATCATCAAGCTCACCTGCGCCGACTGTGGCCGTGCCAACTACCACACGACCAAGAACAAGCGCACGATGACGGAGAAGTTCACGATCAAGAAGTTCTGCCCGGCGTGCCGCAAGCACCTCGAGCACAAAGAGGGCAAGATCTCCAAGGGCTGAGGCGCTCGGCCGGGTGAGCGCTGCCCCGAGCGGCGCCGTCGGGCTCGGCCACGCCAGCACTTGCCCGCTCGTCCCGCCGCGCCCTTGGCTCTCCGAGCTCCGGCCGCAGGCATGGCGGCATCGCGGGGGTGGGTTTGCCCCCCGCGTCCCCTCCGCTCTCCCTGTCTCGTTTGCTCCCCGTGTCTCGCCGTGCAAGCCTCCGGCCCCACGTCGGACGCCCTCGGTGGGGTGGGTCGAGGTAGGACGGTACGAGGCTAGCTCCGGCCCTCGACCTCCGCAGCGCAAGCGGCAACTATGGTGTTCGACTGGGTCCAAGGCCTCTTCTCGAACGATCTCGCGATCGATCTCGGGACGGCGACGACGCTCATCTACGTGCGCGGTCGCGGCATCGTCTCGTGCGAGCCGTCCGTCGTCGCGGTGCAGCGCGACTCGCGCGGCAACAAGAAGGTCCTCGCCGTCGGCCGCGAGGCCAAGGAGATGCTGGGGCGCACGCCCCACAACATCCAGGCGGTGCGCCCCCTGCGCGATGGCGTCATCGCCGACTTCGAGATCACCGAGGCGATGCTGCGCTACTTCATCGCGCGCGCCTCGAGCCGCCGCACGCTCGTCAAGCCTCGCATCGTCATCTGCGTGCCCTTCGGCATCACCGAGGTCGAGAAGCGCGCCGTCAAGGAGAGCGCCGAGAGCGCCGGCGCGCGTGAAGTCTACCTCATCGAGGAGCCCATGGCCGCGGCCATCGGCGCCGGCCTGCCGATCACGGAGGCCTCCGGCAACATGGTCGTCGACATCGGCGGAGGTACGACCGAGGTCGCCGTCATCTCGCTGGCCGGCATCGTCTATTCGCAGAGCGTGCGCGTCGCCGGCGACAAGATGGACGAGTCGATCATGGCGTACATCAAGCGCAAGTACAACATGGCCATCGGCGAGCAGACGGCCGAGCGCATCAAGATCACGATCGGCAACGCCTACCCGCTCGATCAGCCCCTCACGATGGAGGTGAAGGGCCGCGACATGGTCGCCGGCATCCCGAAGACCGTCGTGGTGAACTCCGACGAGATCCGCGAAGCGCTCGCCGAGCCGATCAACGCCATCGTCGAGGCCGTGCTCGTGGCGCTCGAGCGCACGCCACCGGAGCTCGCCGCCGACATCGTCGACAAGGGCGTCGTGCTCACGGGCGGTGGCGCCCTGCTCCAGAACCTCGACGTCTTGCTCCGCGAGGAGACGGGCCTGCCCGTGATGGTCTGCGACGACCCGATCAGCGCGGTCGTGCTCGGCAGCGGCAAGGCGCTCGAGCACCTCGAGCTGCTCAAGGAAGTCACCTTGAGCTGAGCCACGGTGGACGCTCTCTCACCGTGCCGCGTCGCCCTCGGAGTCGCCTGCCTGTGGCGGCTCCCCAGGCGCACGCGCGTCGGCCAGGCGGTGAGGCCTAGCGCCCCAGGGCCCCTTCGTGCACGAGCGCGCGGCGAGGAGGCGGCGCGATGAACCTCCGGCGCTACCGCGACATCCTGATCGTCGTGCTCGCGCTCGCCGTGCCGTTCTGGTTCCTGCGCGCGAGCATGAAGGACCCGAAGGAGGCGACGGGGGCAGACCGCCTGCTCGTGCAGCTCGCCACGCCGGTGCAGTACGCGGCGTCCTCGCTCGCGCGCGGCGTCTCCAACCTCTGGGGCGACTACATCTACCTGGTCGACGTCAAGCGCGACAACTCCTCGCTCGCGTCTCAGAACGCGCGGCTCGAGGAGCGCGTCGGCCGGCTCGAGGCGCTCGAGGCCGAGAACCGCAGGCTGCGCCGCTTGCTCGATCTGAAGTCCTCCCTCGAGGACGAGGTCGTGACGGCGCAGGTCATCGCGAAGAACACGAACGAGTTCTTCCGCGTCTTGCGGGTCGTGCTCGACAAGTCCTCGCCGTCGATCGCCCCGAACCTGCCGGTGCTCTCGCCCGACGGCGTGGTCGGCACCACGCTCAAGGTGGCCGGCGACACGGTCGACGTACGTCTCGTCGTCGATGCGGGCGCGGGCGTCGACGTGCTCGTGCAGCGGACGGGGGCGCGCGGCTACGTGCGAGGCACGGGCGACGAGCGCGAGTACGCCTGCAACGTGGAGTACGTGCAGCGCACCGACGAGATCGAGGTGGGCGACCGCCTCGTGACGAGCGGCGTCGGCCTGCGCTTCCCGAAGGGCATCCCCGTCTGCACCGTGTCGAAGGTCGTGCGCCGCGACTTCGGCATCTACCAGTCGGTCACCTGCACGCCCACGGTCGACTTCTCACGCCTCGACGAGGTGCTCGTCGTGCTCGGCGGCAAGGCCGCGGAGCCGCTGCCGACCCCGGGTCCACCCAGCAGCGTCGGAGGCGCACCGCGATGAGGAACACGGCCTTCCTCTCGCTCGGGCTCGCGCTGCTGATCGTCCAGTCGAACCTCTACCGACTGCTCGACGCCGTCCACCTCACCGCCGCGACGCCGAGCCTGCTCCTGCCGCTCGTCGTGTTCATGGGCGTGCACGAGTACTCGATCGGGCGCGGCGCCGCGCTCGCCTTCACCCTGGGCTACTTCCTCGATCTCTTCGTCGGCGCGCCGATCGGCCTCTTCACCTTCATCAGCGTCGCGCAGTTCCTCTTCGCGCGCCTCGCGGGCGTGCGGCTCGCGGCGCAGACGATCCTCACGACCGGCGCGCTCGCCTTCGTCTTCGCGCTGCTCGAGGGGGTGCTCGTGGTCGTGCTCACGGCGATCTTCGGTGGCGACGCCGCGCGCGCGCGCGGGCTCGCGGTGCTCGTCCCCGGTCACGCCGTGGTGACGGCGCTGCTCGCTCCGCTCGTCTTCCGGATCGCCGAGCGCGTGCACGTGGCGACGGCGGCGACGCCGTCGCCGGGGGAGGGCGCTGGCAACGCGAGGTCGGGCCCGTGAGCCTCTTCGTCCAGCGCTCCGACACGAGCGAGTTCCGGCGGAGGTTCCGTTGGATCGCGCTCTTCATGTTCCTCGCCTTCGTGGGGATCCTGGTGCGGCTGTTCCAGCTGCAGGTCGTCGAGCACGACGACAACCGCGCCATCGCGCTCGAGAACATCGTGCGGCGTGTCACGCTCGCCACGACACGCGGCATCATCCGCGATCGCTACGGCCGGGTGCTCGCGGCCAACCGCCCGAGCTACAACGTCTACGTCGTGCCTCGTCGCCTCGATCCGGAGACGACCTGGGCGAAGCTCGCCGGCTACCTCGGCTTGCAGCAGGAGGAGCGCATGCGCCTCGAGGAGCGGATCGCGAAGATCCGCGCCGACGAGGGCCCGCGCCGCGATCAGCAGATCCTCCTCAAGGAGGACGTCTCGCGCGACGCGGTGGCCGAGCTCTCGGCCAACGCGAGCGAGCTGCCCGGCGTGAGCGTGGTGCCGGTGCCCGTGCGCTACTATCCCTACGCCGAGGTCGGCGCACACGTGCTCGGCTACATGGCCGAGGTCGACGCGGAGAAGCTCGCGACCCTACGCTCGAGCGGCTACGTCGAGGGCGACCGGCTCGGCGTGACCGGCACCGAGCGCGCGTGGGAGAGCTACCTGCGAGGCACCCGCGGCTGGGAGAAGGTGCTCGTCGACGCGCGAGGTCGTCGTCGCCAGGGCGGCGAGGAGATCATCGGCAGCGACGCGCGCGTCGATCCGATCCCGGGGCGAGACCTCCGGCTCACGCTCGACGCCGAGCTGCAGGTCGGCATCGACAAGGCCTTCCGCGGGGAGCTCGCCGGGGGCGTCGCGGTCATCGAGGTGAAGACCGGGCGCATCCTCGGCCTCTACTCGAAGCCCTCCTTCGACCCGAACGCGCTCTCGGGTGCGTCGGGCAAGCAGGTGATCCGCGACGCCTTCCGGCGCCTCTACACCGACCCGCTCAAGCCCGCGCTCGACAAGACCGTCTCCGGCGCCTACCCGCCGGGCTCCACGTTCAAGCCCTTCACGGCGATCGCGGGCCTCGACAAGGGCCTCATCGACCAGCGCGCCTCGATCCAGTGCCGAGGCTTCACGAAGTTCGGTCGCCGCACCTACGGCTGCACCCACGTGCACGGCGCGACGAGCCTGCACAAGGCGATCGCGGAGAGCTGCAACGTCTACTTCTGGCAGCTCGTCAGCGAGTACCAGGTCGGCATGGACGTCATCGCCGAGACGGGCCAGCGCTTCGGCTTCGGCGCGAAGACCGGGCTCGGCATCAACGCCGAGGCCTCCGGTCGCATGCCCACGCGCGCCTGGATGACCTACCGCAACAAGGGGCGGTACCTGCAGGGCTTCGCGCTCAACGCGGCCATCGGTCAGGGCGCCACGACGGTCACGGTGCTCCAGCTCGGGCTCGCCTACGCAGCGCTCGCGAACGGCGGCACGCTCTACCAGCCGCAGCTCGTGCGGGCGGTGGAGACGAGCAACGGCACGGTCGTGCAGGAGTTCTCGCCGCGCGTGCGACGCCAGATCCCCCTCGACGCGGACAACCTGCGCCTCGTGCAGAAGGCCCTCAAGGCAGGCGCCCAGGAGGAGCGCGGCACCGCGTTCCGCGCGCGCATCGCCGGCGTCGATCTCGCCGGCAAGACGGGCACCGCGCAGGTCGGGCACCGCCTGGTGCGCGGCGTCGAGGCCGAGCGCGTCTGGTACTTCAACCGCGACCACGCCTGGTTCGCGGGATATTCGCCCTCGAGCGCACCCGAGGTGGCGATCGTGGTGCTCGTCGAGCACGGCGGCGCCGGCGGCAAACACGCAGCTCCGATCGCCTTCAAGGTCATCCGCACCTACAACGAGCTCGCGGAGAAGCGCGGCGCAGCGGGCGGCGCCGGATCGCCGACGCGCGACGCGGGGGCGCGCCCCTGATGCGCGGCAACGACGCGCTCTCGGCCCGCTTCGACTGGCCGCTCTTCGTCGGCGCGGTGCTCATCGCGCTGCTCGGCGTGCTCAACCTCTACAGCGCCACCAGCGTCTACACGGGTCCGGTCGCCGAGCGCTACATCAGCCAGCTCTACTGGTTGCTCGGGGCAGGTGTCGTCGGCGCGCTCATCTGCGCCTTCGATTACCGACACATCGAGCGCTTCGCCTACATCATCTACGGCGTCGGCGTCTTCACGCTGGTGGTGGTGCTCGTGCTCGCGCGCGACGTGCGCGGCTCGGCCAGGTGGATCGAGTTCGGCGCGTTCCGCTTCCAGCCGAGCGAGTTCACGAAGCTCTGCCTGATCGTCGCGCTCGCGAAGTACCTGCACGACGACCCGAAGAACGAAGGTCGCACGCTCAAGGATCTCGTGGTGCCCGCGATCATCACCGCGGTGCCCTCCTTCCTCGTGCTCCGCCAGCCCGATCTCGGCACGGCGAGCGTGCACGTGTTCATCTTTCTCACGATCGCCGCGGTGACGAAGCTCCACACCAAGAGCATCCTCGCCTTCCTCGGCACCGTGACGGTCGGCATCCCCCTGCTCTACAAGTACGGCCTCAGGGACTACCAGCGCACGCGCGTCGACGTGTTCTTGAACCCCGAGGCCGACGTGCTCGGCAAGGGCTGGCACGCCTACCAGGCGCGCGTCGCGATCGGCAACGGCGGGTTCAGCGGCAACGGCTACCTCAAGGGCCCCCAGAACCAGTTCCTCTTCCTGCCCGATCAGTCCACCGACTTTCCCTTCCCGGTGTTCGCCGAGGAGTGGGGCTTCGTGGGCAGCGTCGTCTTGATCGCGCTCTACGTGTTCCTCTGCCTGTGGTCCGTGCGCATCGCCTCGCAGGCCAGAGACCGCTTCGGCGCCGTGCTCTGCGTCGGCGTCACGGCGATGCTCTTCTGGCACGCGGTGATCAACGTCTCGATGACCTGCGGGCTCATGCCCGTCGTCGGCGTCACGCTCCCGCTCTTCTCCTACGGAGGCTCGAGCGTGACGAACATCATGCTCGGCCTCGCGCTGCTCATGAGCGTGTCGATGCGCCGCAACGTCGTGAGACCCGAGCGCTTCTGAGCGCGTCGTCTGCGCGTCGATCAGCGCTCCACGAGCGAGGCGAGGGGAGAGAGCTGCGCGAGCACGAGCGAGGCCAGCGAGGCCACGATGCAGGCGACCGCGAGCCCCTTGGCGAGCGTGCCCTCGGGCGGCAGATCGCGCCTCCCCCAGGCGAGCCCGAGCACGAAGCCCGCCGCGAGGCCCCCGATGTGCGCCGCGTTGTTGATCATCACACCGGAGCCGGAGGCGTTCACCGCGAAGCCGAAGACGAGCGTGTAGACGAGGATCTCGCCCAGCAGGCGTTTGTAGACGGGGTCCTTGCGGCGGGCCATCACGCCACAGAGCAGGCCCATCGTGCCGAGCACCGCGCCGCTCGCGCCGGCAGTGAGCGCGCCGCGCCCGCCGAGGATCTCCGCCCAAGCCACGCTGGCGACGAAGGAGAGCGCTCCGGTGAGCACGAAGCCCGTGAGCAGCCGGGCCGAGCCCAGCACACGCTCGACGATCTTGCCGTGGCTCACGAAGACCCACATGTTCATCCCGAAGTGCAGGAGCCCGAAGTGCACGAACACCGCCGACAAGAGGCGGAACGGCTCGGCGAGCGCCGGCTCCAGGCTGCCGATCAGCGCACCGGCGCGCAGCATGTCGGCAGGGTGCCCGCCTCCGAGCAGCGGGAGCCCCGCGCCGCGCTTGAGGCCCATCATCAGCTCCACCGCGAAGACCGCCGCGCAGAGGGCGGCGATGCCGAGGGTCGCCACGGGGCGCCGGTCGGGGTCGCCGGCCGAGGCCCGCACCACGCGCGGTCGCGGCTCGACCCTCGCGCGCGAGGCCTCAGCCGAGAGTGGCTCGCCACAGCGAACGCAGGTCGTGAAGGCGGCGTCGTTGAGTGCGCCGCAGTGCCTGCAGCGGACCTCTCGCGGGCTCGAGCTCATCCGGCTTGGCTAGCACGAGGCGAGGTGCGCGCCGCGCCCCACCGTCCGAGGCGCCCGAGAGTCGCCCCGAAACCGCCGCTCCGAGCCCCCGCCGGGCGTAAGCTCGGCCCGGCTGCCGCGTTCTCTCGGGCGTGACCACGATGGCGCTCTCGCTCGACCTGCCCAGCCCCTTCGACGGGCTGAGAGCGCTCACGGTCGCCTGGTCGGCGCCCGCGCGTCGGCCCGAGCGCCCGAGGCGGTCCGAGGTGTCATCCCATGGCGCTCCGGGTATCGTGCGCGCCGTGGTGTCCCGCCTGGAGCCGGAGCTGGAGCGCGAGCTCTGCATGCGCGCCAAGGCAGGCGATCGCGTCGCTCTGGGCAGGCTGCTCCGGGCCTACGGCCCCTTGCTCTACCGCGCGGTGCTCTTGCCCAGGCTCGGGAGCGAGTCGCGCGCCCAAGACGCGCTGAGCGAGACCTACACCCGCGTGGTCGAGCGCTTCTCGCAGTACGAGTGGCAGGACTGTGGCGTCTACCCGTGGCTGCGCGTCGTCGCCATGCGCATCGCGCTCGACCAGCTCCGGTCGCGGCGACGCGAGACGCTCTTCGAGCCCGACGACATCGCCGAGGAGCTCGAGCACGCCGAGCGCCTCGGCCCGGCCGCACCCGACGTCGAGGTGCTCGCCGCGCACGACCTCGAGGCGGCCCGACGCAAGGTGCAGCGCGCGCTCGCGGCGATCAACCCGCGCTACGCGCTGGCGATCCGGCTGCGTGTGCTCGAGGAGCGTCCACGCGAGGAGGCCGCGCGCGAGCTCGACGTGAGCGTGTCCACCTTCGACGTGGTGCTCCACCGCGCGATGAGCGCGCTGAAGAAGGTCCTCTCCAAGGAAGCGGCCGGCGAGCTCGAGGAGGTGCGCTCGTGAGCAAGCCGCACGACGAGGATCCGCCGCGCGCACCGCGCGACTCGGGGTCGGGCGGCGAGCTCGAGCCCGCGGAGCTCGCCGCGGGCATCGAGGCGCTGCGCGCCGCCTACGCCCCGGCGGAGCTCGACCCCGAGCTGCACGAGGCGCTGCTCAGCCGCGCGCTCGGCGGCGTGCTCGAGGCTCCGACCGTCGACGAGCGGGCCGTGCCGGGCGAGCTGTCGCCGCCCGCCAGCCCAGCCGAGCGCGAGCGCGCCGAGGCGCTGCGCGCCGCCCTCGACGGG
>CALKVW010000020.1 GCA_938004785.1 uncultured Polyangiaceae bacterium | reverse complement strand
CCACGAGCCGGCGCACACGAGCACGCCCGCGGCGGAGAGCCCGGCCCGCGCGGCGGCTTCGGACCGCGGCCGGGGCGTGCTAGTTGAACGAGGCATGAGTCTCGGCACGTGTTCAGTGGGTAGCAAGCAAAGCCGGTCGATGGAAGCGCCGCGGGCCTCGGAGCCGCTCGTGCGGCCCTCGAGGCGTGTCCCGGGCGCGCTGATCGCGTGGCTGCTCACGGCCGCCGCGCTGCCCTCGGCGGCCGGCTGCGTGCCGAAGAGCGAGCACGCGCGGGTGCTCGCGGACCTGCAGTTCTCGCGCAACCAGGCCGCGGATCTCGACGGCAAGCTGCGCGCCGCGCAGGCCGAGATCGCCAGGCTCCAGGGCGAGATGGCCGCGCGCGACGCGAAGCTCGACACCGCCAACGTGGCTCAGGCCGACCTCATCCGGAAGCTGGACGAGCTCGCGGTGCTCAACGCCGCACTCCAAGACCGCCTCGCCCGGGCGGGCCAGAACGTCGAGCAGCTCGTGAGCGAGAAGGGCTCCTTGGCGCAGACGCTCGACGACACGAGAAAGCAGCTCGAGGAGCTGCGGCGACAGCAAGCAGCCGCGGAGGCGCGTGCCGCGCAGTTCCAGGATCTGCTGCGCCGCTTCAGCAAGCTCGCCGACGCGGGCAAGCTGCGCGTGATCATGCGCCAGGGGCGCATGGTCATCGAGCTGCCGAACGACGTGCTCTTCGACTCGGGCAGCGCTTCGCTCAAGGCCGAGGGGCGGAGCACGCTGCTCGAGGTCGGCAAGGTCTTCGCGTCGATGCCCGAGCGCAGGTTCCAGGTCGGTGGTCACACCGACAACGTGAAGATCTCGACCACGCGCTTCCCCTCGAACTGGGAGCTCTCCACGGCGCGCGCGGTGTCGGTCGTGCGCCTGCTGCTCGAGGCGGGCATGAAGCCGGAGAACCTCTCGGCGGCGGGCTACGGCGAGCACGACCCGGCGGCGGCGAACGACACCGCCGAGAACAAGCAGAAGAACCGCCGCATCGAGATCACGCTCGTGCCCGATCTCGAGGAGTTCGTGAAGCTCAAGGCCTCCGCGCCCGCGGGCTGAGGCCCCCGGGGGCGCGGGAAGCGGCGCGCCCTCAGCTCTCTCCGTCTCGCGGACGCTCGGCGTCCGGAGCGCTGTCGGCCTCGGCGCGCGGTGCTGCGGTCGGGCTGGTCGAGACGCGCCCCTCCTCGTCCGTCTCCTCGGTCACGCCGAAGAGCTGGTTGAGCAGCGAGTTGATCCGGAACACGACCCCGCCGAGCTCCTCGTGCTCGACCTCGAGGCGATTGTTCGTCTGACCGTTCATGATCGCGAGCAGCCCGTCCTCGATCTCGCCGATGGGCCGCGCGTAGTAGGCGTGCAGCACCGTGCCGGCGATGCCGACGAGCAGGATGCCGAGCAGCGCCGCGCCGACGGAGGGCCAGAGCAAAGCCACGCTCAGACGCAGCGCGGGCGGCTTCGCGACGGCGACGACGACCGCGCGCTTGCCATCGCCGTATCCTTCGAGCGCGCGCGCGCGCGCCGAGTAGCCGGCCGGAAAGCCCTCGAGATCGACGCGCTCGCCGGAGCCGAGCGCCCGGAGCGCGCCCTCCGCGGCCGGACCCTTCGCGAGCGCGGCGGAGATCGGCTCGTCGACCTGCGGGGAGCGAGCCACGACGTCGAGCCCTCCTTCGCCGGCGACGGCGACCACCAGCGCCTGGCCGCTCGTGCGCTCGCTCGCCGCACCGAGTCGCTCGTCGTTGAGCTGGCTCGCGAAGACGAGCGCCCCGATCACCTTGCCGTCGTCGTCCTGGATGGGCGCGAAGGACGCGAGCAGCGACTCGTTCCGCGCGCGGCTCACCCAGACGTCGATCCCCGGGATCGCCGAGTCGAGCGCCTTGCGCAGCGCCGGGTAGGCGGCGGCGAGGTCGTCGCCGCGCATGAGCGTCGAGCGGTCACGACCGAGCACACGCCCGCTCGCGTCGACGAGCGCGACCATCGAAGGCTGGATGCCCAAGAGCTCGGGCGCCGACGCAGCGGAGTCGGCGAGCTTCGTGGCGACCGCCGTCGCCTGGTCGGAGCGCGCAGCGGGCGTTCCGGCGCCGAAGGGCTCTCTCAGGGCGGACTCCGCCGCTCGCGCGGCGATCCAACGCTCGGCGGCGAAGCCCTCCACCTGGAGCTGGGCGACCGCAGCCGAGAGCGCCCGCGGCGCGGCGGCCGCGTCGGTACCTACCCCCGCGAGCGTCGCGCGCGAGAGCCCATAGGCGAGCCCGCCGACGACGATCACGATCAGCGAGAACAGCGCGATGATCTTCAGGCGCATCCGTGGCGTTCCTTCGTTGGACGCAGCTCACGTCGGTGTGCTCGCGAGCCAGACGCGGCCCGAGCTCCCCGCGTGCTGCCTGGGTGAGCCTCGGAGGCTAGCACCCGCGATGCGAGCTCAACAATCGTGTGCTTGTCGGACCCGGAGCCGGCTGCTAAGGGCCGGTCGGATGGAATCGGCGGCCGACCGAGGCGCGGCGCGACCGCAAGAGCCGCTCCGCGCAGCCGCGAGGAGCCTCTGGGTCGTCGACGACGCGCTCTTCGACGAGCACCGGGCGCGAGGGCACCATCCGGAGCGGCCCGAACGCCTGCTCGCGGCGCGCGCCGCCGTCGAGCAGCTGGCGCGCGAGGGCGTCCGACTCGAGCGCCTGGCTGCGCGCGACGCGACCCGCGAAGAGCTGCTGCGCGTCCACGCCGAGGCCTACCTCGACGACCTCGAAGCGCGCCGTGGTGGGTACAGCTCGCTCGACGCCGACACCTTCCTCGCACCACGATCGGTCGATGCCGCCCACCGTGCTGCCGGAGGAGCGCTCGCCCTGGTCGACGCCTTGCTCGACGACGAGGGGCCCCGGCACGGGGTCGCGCTGCTCCGGCCACCCGGTCACCACGCGCGCCCTGCGGGCGGCATGGGCTTCTGCCTCATCAACAACGTGGCCGTCGCCGCCGCGCAGGCCCGATCGCGTGGGCTCGAGCGCGTCGCGATCGTCGACTGGGACGTGCATCACGGCAACGGCACCGAGGAGGCCTTCTACGACGACCCGGCGGTGCTGGTGATCTCCCTTCACCAAGACGCCTTCTACCCGGGCACCGGCCAGCGCGAGCGCCGCGGCCTCGGCGCGGGCGAGGGCTACAACCTCAACCTGCCGCTCTCCGCCAGCGCCGACGACGAGGTCTACCGCGCGGCCTTCGATCGCGTGGTGGTGCCCGTGCTCGAGCGCTACGCGCCCCAGCTCGTGCTCGTCTCGGCCGGCTTCGACGCCCACGCACGCGACCCGCTCGCTGGCATGATGCTCAGCGATCGAGGCTTCGGCTGGATGGCCCGAGCGCTCTCGGGCCTCGCCTCGAAGCACGCTGGGGGGCGGATCGGGCTGGTGCTCGAGGGCGGCTACGATCTCGAGGGCGTCGAGCGCAGCCTCGCAGCCTCGCTCCGCGGGCTCGACCACACGGCCGCTCCGAGCTCCGCGGAGACGCTCGGCGCGGCTCGGTACGAGCTCGTCTCGGACACCCACCGCCGAGAGATCGAGGCCGCGCGCGAGCTCGCGAGCGCGATCTTTCGCCTCTGAGCCCGCGCTTCCGCCGCCGATCCGCGAGCCGCCCCGAGCTTTGTCAGGCCGGCGCGCTGGATGCGCTTGCTTCGGCAAGCGACCTGAGTAAGCTGCACGGCCGAGCGGTTGAGGCCGCTCATGGTGGGTATAGCTCAGCAGGTAGAGCACTGGATTGTGGCTCCAGGTGTCGCGGGTTCAAATCCCGTTACTCACCCCAACGACTGACCGAAGACCATGAGCGGCTTCGGTGACTTCGCCGCCCCAGAGGGCGCTCGGCTCCGCCGGTATCTCGGCCGAGGCGAGCTGCTCGAGGCGGCGCTCGTGGAGCGAGGCGACGCGCTGGTGGTGGCCAAGCGCGTCTGCCGAGGCCGTGAGGCAGAGCCCGAAGCGGCCGAGGCGCTCGTGCGCGAGGCGCGCGCCCTCTCCCTCGTCGCGCTGCCCGGCCTTCCGCGGCTCGTCGGCGTCGGGAGCGACGAGCACGGCCCCTACCTGCTCCAGACCGAGGTCCCGGGGCTCTCGCTCTCCCAGCTCGGCGAGGCCTGGTCCGGGCCGCTGCCGCCGTACCTCGCGAGGCACCTCGCGGCGCGCGCCGCCCGGCTCGTGAGCGCGCTGCACGCCGCACCGGCGGTCGACGGCAGCCCGCTCGAGCTCGTGCACGGCGACCTCGGGCCGGTGCACCTCTTGGTCGCGCCACACGGCGAGCTCGGCCTCATCGACTTCGGCTCCTCGAGCTCACTGCAGCACCGCGGCCCAGCGTCGGCGAGAGGCACGCTCCCCTACGTGGCACCCGAGCTCGCGCGCGGCGAGGCCCCTCCCAGCCAGGCCACCGACCGCTACGCGCTCTCGGTCCTGATCGCGGAGCTGCTGCTCGGTGCGCGGCTGCTCTCGGTGCCACCCGGACCCTCGACCTTGCTCACGATCGCCGAGCACGGCCACGGACTGTCGGCGTTCGACGGTGCGGGGCTCGCGCCCTCGTTGACGGAGGCGCTCCGCGCACAGCTCTGCTTCGCTCCTTCCGCGCGCCCTCCCGATCTCTCCGGCTTGCTCGCGGCGCTCGAAGCGCGGGGCCGTTGAGCCCGAGAGCGATGGACACGCGCCTTCTGGCGTAGGAAGGTCGGCGCACCATGAAGGCCACGGCTCCCTCGCGCAGCTACGCTCTCGACACCCTCGCCGTCCACGCCGGGCAGCCCCCGGACCCGGTCAGCGGCGCGGTGATGATGCCCATCGTGCTCGCGAGCACCTTCGCCCAGAGCGCCCCCGGCGAGCACCAGGGCTTCGAGTACTCCCGCAGCGGCAACCCCACGCGCAACGCGCTCGAGGCCTGCGTCGCCGCGCTCGAGGGCGGCCGCCACGGCTTCGCGTTCTCGAGTGGCCTCGGCGCGTCGACCACGCTGCTCTGCACGCTCGCGCCCGGCGATCACGTGCTCGCGGGCGACGACCTCTACGGCGGCACCTTCCGGCTCATGGACAAGGTCCTCCGGCCGATGGGACTCGAGCCGAGCTTCGTCGACCTCAGCGATCCGACGAAGCTCCGGGAGGCGCTCCGGCCGAACACGAAGATGATCTGGCTCGAGACGCCGACCAACCCGATGCTGAAGATCTTCGACGTCGCCGCGATCTGCGAGGTCGCGCGCGAGCGAAGCATCCCGGTCGTGGTCGACAACACCTTCGCGACGCCCGTGCTCCAGAGCCCGCTCGCGCTGGGCGCCTCGGTCGTCCTGCACTCCACGACCAAGTACCTCAACGGCCACTCCGACGTGGTCGGCGGCGCCGTCGTGACCTCCGACGAAGCCATCGCCGAGCGCCTGCGCTTCCTCCAGAACGCCATGGGCGCGATCCCGAGCCCCTTCGACTGCTACCTCGTGCTGCGTGGGCTCAAGACCCTCGGCCTGCGCGTCCGCCAGGCGAGCAGCAGCGCCCACGCCATCGCGGAGAAGCTCGCCGCCCACCCGAAGGTCGAGCGCGTCTACTACCCCGGCCTCGCGTCGCACCCGGGTCATGCCATCGCCGCGAAGCAGATGCGCGCCTTCGGCGGCATGATCTCCTTCGTCGTGCGAGGCGGGCTGGAGTCCTCGCGCCGCTTCCTCTCGGGGCTCGAGATCTTCGCCTGCGCCGAGAGCCTCGGTGGCGTCGAGTCCCTCGCCGAGCACCCCGCCATCATGACGCACGCGAGCATCCCGGTGGAGCAGCGCCGCGCCCTCGGCATCGACGACGGGCTCGTGCGCCTCTCCTGTGGGGTCGAGGCCCAGGACGACCTCTGGGGCGACCTCGAGCGCGCCCTGGAGCTCGCCTGAGCCGGCGCGTTGCCCCGAACCGCCGAACTGCGATACCACTCGGATACACGCTGGAGGCCCTCGATGCGACCGTTCCTTCCCTTGCTCGCCGTGCTCACCGCTCTCTCGGCCGGCTGCAGCGATCCGCCGCTGCCGATCCCCGCCGGCGCCTTCAGCGTGCAGTTCACCGACACCGGCTCCGCCTGCAGCATCGCGAGCCACACGGTGGCGGTCGGCGAGGTCGGCCCCTCGGGCGAGACGACGCTCATCTCGGACGGCACCGACGCCGACGTCAGCTGCTCCGTCACCCCGGCCACGGGCGGCTTCAGCGTCTCGGCGAAGATCTCCGCGAGCGGCTCCTTCCTCCAGGTGAGCATCCCGAAGATCTCGAACGAGAACAGCGAGTCGTCGCCGGCCGAGGGGCGCGCGGTGTTCGCGTCGTCGAACACCGCCGGCAACAACTACGCGCCCACCGACGTGCCCTGCGCCTTCTGGCTCGTGAGCCCCGACCAGAACGTCGCCTCGGGCGCCATCTGGGCCAGCTTCGCCTGCCCCTCGCTCACCAGCAAGGACAGCACCTGCTCCATCTCGCAGGGCTACTTCCAGGTGACGAACTGCGACGGCGCGACCACCGAGGAGTGAGGGCCAGCTCGGGCGCTGCGCGCGACTGGTCCGACTGGCGCTGCGCGCGACTGGGCCGACTGACGCTGCGCGCGACTGGTCCGACTGGCGCTGCGCGCGACTGGGCCGACTGACGCTGCGCGCGACTGGTCCGACTGGCGCTGCGCGCGACTGGTCCGACTGGCGCTGCGCGCGACTGGGCCGACTGGCGCTGCGCGCGACTGGGCTGACTGGCGCTGCGCGCAGCTCAGCCGACGGGGCTGGGCGCGGGCGGCGTCGGCTCGACGCTGGGGCGCGAAGCGGGCGCCTCGTCGTGCTCCTCGATCTTGATCACGAGCGCGGTGATGTTGTCCTCGCCGCCCGCGCCGTTCGCGCGCTCGACGAGCCGCGCGCACGCCGCCTCGAGGTCCGTCGCGCCGTCGATCAGCGCTAGGATCTCCTCGTCGCTGAGCATGCCGGAGAGGCCGTCCGAGCAGAGCACGTAGACGTCGCCCGGCTCGATCGCCTCGCTGGTCAGATCGACGACCACGTTGTCCTGCATGCCCAAGGCGCGCGTGATGACGTTGCGCGGCAGCTCGGCGCGCTCCTCCTCGGTGAGGTCTGGGAAGGGCTCGTTGGCGAGGGAGTGGTCGCGGGTGAGCTGCTCGATCTTGCCTCCTCGGATGCGGTAGGCGCGGCTGTCGCCCACGTGCCCCACGTAGATGCGCCGCTTCTTCGACGAGAAGTGCGCCCCGACGACCGTGGTGCCCATGCCGTGCAGCGCCCGCTGCTGCTGGCTCTGCTCGAAGATGCGACGGTTCGCGAGGCCGATGCTCGTGATGAGCCGGTTCTCTTCGTCGGACAGCGTGCGGTCGAAGTGCGCGGGCCAGGTGACGTCTTCACCGCCGAGCGTGCGGAAGAACGACGCGATCGTCGACGTGGCGAGCTGGCTCGCGACGTCTCCGGCCTGGTGACCACCCATCCCGTCGGCGACCACGAACAGCGCGTGCTCGTCGTCGATCGCGAAGCTGTCTTCGTTGTGCTCGCGCTGACGCCCGACGTCGGTGATGCCCGCGGCGATCGCCCTGACCGACCCGCTCATCGTCCACGACGCTCCCATGCACCCTCTGACCTGTCAAGGCGCCCCGGCGGGCTCAGGATCCGACCGAAGTGCGGCACGAAGCGCGCCGCGCGGCGGTCGCCCGGCCCTCCCCACACGAACAAGCGCTCAGACCTCGAGCAGGTCTTTCTCTTTGGCGGCGATCACCTGGTCGACGTGCTTGATGATGTCGGCCACGGTCTCTTCCACCTTCTTGCGGAAGCGCTCGCAGTCGTCGGCGCTGACCTCGCCGTCGTCCTCGAGCTGCTTGATCATCTCGAGCGCGTCGCGGCGGTGCATGCGCACGGCTACGCGGCTCTCTTCGCCGTTCTTGCGGATGATCTTCACCATGTCCTTGCGCCGCTCCTCGGTGAGCGCGGGGATCGGGATGCGGATGAGATCACCGTCGGTCTGCGGGTTGAGGCCGAGATCGCTCTCGCGGATCGCCTTGTCGATCACCTTGACCTGCCCCTTGTCCCAGGGCTTCACGGTCAAGAGGCGGGGCTCGGGCACGCTCACCGAGGCCATCTGCCCGAGAGGCGTGGGCGTTCCGTAGTAGTCGATGCGGATGCCATCGAGCATCGAAGGGTGCGCCCGACCGGTTCGAACCTTGGAGAGGTCACGGCGAAGGGCCTCGATGCTCTTCTCCGAGGAGCTCTTCAAGTCCTTCACGATGTCTTCCAGCATGTCGTCTCGTCTCCTGGGGCCCGCAGAGCGCCCGCCTCGCGATGGGCGGGCTGCGCTGGGGAGCCGATGTGCCCCCCGAGGGAGCGGCAGAGTAGCATGGCTCCCCGAGTGGCCGAGCGCGAGAATCACGCTCCCACCCGCCTCCCCTTCGTTCGCCGAGGCCCAAGCCCACCATGGATGAGCTCGACTACCGCAGCGTCCCGGTCCTCGTCGTCGACGACGAAGAAGACAACCTCGACGCCTTCCGCTTCGCGTTCCGAAAGGCCTTCCAGCTGCACTACGCGCAGGGTGGAGAGGCCGGCCTGGAGCTGCTCGACAGGCTCGACGCGGCCGTGGTCGTGAGCGACCAGCGCATGCCGAAGATGAGCGGCATCGAGTTCCTGAGGCGCGCCAAGGAGCGGCGCCCCGACGTGTTCGCCGTCTTGCTCACCGCCTACGCCGACCTGCCCGTGCTGGTCGAAGCGATCAACTCCGGCGCGGTCGACCGCTACGTGCAGAAGCCCTGGGACTCGAAGGAGCTCACCGCGATCCTCCGCCAAGGGATCCGCGCGCACTCGACGCTGCGCGAGAACCGCCGCCTCCGCGAACAGCTCGCCTCTTACGCGGGTTACCTGGAGCGGGAGCAGCGCGACCCGCTCGATTACGGCGAGATCGCGGGCGAGAGCGAGGCGATGGTCGAGCTGCGCAAGCGCATCGACGAGGCCTCCGAGAGCAGCTCGCCGGTGTTGATCGAGACGGAGCCCGGCGGCGAGCAAGAGGTCGTGGCCCGTGCGATCCACGTGGGCTCGAGCCGCGAAGAGCGCCCCTTCGTGCGGGTCACCTGCGCGGCCTTCCGTGGCGAGGCGCTCGAGCGCGAGCTCTACGGCTGGCGCAAGGGTGCCTTCCCGGGCGCCTACGACGATCGGGCCGGTCGCTTCGAGCTCGCCGACGGCGGCACGCTTTGGCTCGACTCGCCCGACACGCCCTCGAAGCCGCTGCAGGCTCGTCTCTTGCGCCTGCTCGGTGAAGGCGTGGTCGAGCGCATCGGCAGCACCGAGGCTCACCGCGTCGACGTGCGGCTCGTGCTGAGCGTGCCCCACGCCTTCGATCACGCGCTCGACCGGAGCGAGCTCTTGCCCGAGCTGGCCGCGAAGCTCGAGGTGTTCCCCATCAGGCTGCCGCCGCTGCGGGAGCGCCGAGAAGACATCGTCCCGCTCGCGAAGCACTTCCTGAGCAAGTACAGCCGGAGGAACGCGCGCGCTGCGACCTCGCTCTCCGAGGAAGCGGCGGCGCTCCTCCATGGCTACGACTTTCCGGGCAACGCGCGGGAGCTCGAGAACGTGCTCGAGCGCGCCGCCGTCCTCGCTCGCGGCGATTCGATCCGCCCGGAGCACCTGGCCTTCGGTCCTCGCGGCGCCCGGGCGGCGAAGCCCGAGCCTGCGCCCACCGCGCCGGCGAGCGAGCAGGCCCCCTCCTCCGACCTGGCCACGCGCCTCGAGGACATCGAGCGCAAGGAGCTGCTCTCCGCGCTCGAGCGAAGCGGCGGGAACAAGGCCGAGGTGGCGCGCTCCCTCGGGATCCAGCGCACCACGCTGTACTACCGCCTCAAGCGGCTCGGCATCGAGGCCTGAGCGCGGGGCGCTCGGGTCGCTCAACCGCGGGGACGAGCGGGCGCGAACTCGCCGCGCGGCTTCGCTCCGATTTCGCCTTTTCGGAGGCCGGCCCGTAGACTGTGCTCTGGGGTACGCATGAGACTCTGGCCTTTCGGTTCCGACGACGATTCCAGCGACGTGGAGTCCATCTCGAGGGTGGTCGCGGGCCGCCCGCGCGACGGCGCGACGGTGCGTGCCAAGCTGAGCCTGCACTTCGAGGGTCCGGTGCCGCAGTCGGAGGCCGACGAACAGGCGGATATCTACGCGACGCGCCTCAAGCAGCGCTTCGAAGAGGCCGCGACGGGCGCGGAGCTGCTCGGCGCGGAGCCGGAGCTCTCGAGCGAGCTCGGCGGCCCACGCGCCTCCGCGACCGCTGCGATCCGAGGCGTGGAGGTCGTGGCGCTGCACCTCGTGGGGGTGAACTCGGCTCCGCCGCCTCCGCGGCGGCGCTCGACCCCCCCGCCCTCCCTCGCGATGGGGCGGCGCAGTGGTTCGTCGTCACAGATGCTCGCGGTCCGCGGCGACATCCTCGTCCAGCCGGGCGCGACGCCCGAGTCGGCGGGCCTCTCGCTCGCGCCTCTGCTGCGCGACGTGAAGACGCGCGTGCTCATCGGGATCTTGCGCAACTACGACCTGGTGGTGCTCCGCCGCGTGGAGCCCGACGAGGAGATGCTGAACGCGATGGTGCCGCAGTCCACCGCGGCGCTCGGTCGCTTCGCGGAGAGCCGAGCCGAGGAGCTCGACAAGTGGCAGTCGGCCCTCGGCCCGAGCGCGATGCGGCACCTCCGGCGCGAAGCGGCCGCGATCGCGTGCCTCTACTTCGAGCGCGCGCTCGAGCACCAAGCCGTCGATCCCACCATCGCCGAGGCGGTGCTCGCGCAGGCAGCGGCCCAAGGCCTCGAGAGCGGTCTGCCCGTCGAGCGGATGCGTCGCTACGCTTCGCACGGCGAAGACGCCATCGCGCTCGAGCTCGCGTCGTCGCTCGCGCAGGAGCTCACCGAGCTGAGCGACCACGACGCCTTCGCGCGCGCCATGGTGCCGGTGCTCGTGTCGCTCGAGGCCGACTTCGTCTTCGCGGCCTCGCAGGTCAAGATCAGCGTCGTGAGCTGACTCGCGCGAGCGCGTGCTCGAGGGTGAGCACGACCTGCTCGCTCTCGTCGATCGCGTTGGGCCAGTGCGGCGAGATCCTGAGGCGCCCGTCGGGGATCGCCGTCGCGACCCCGAGCTCGGAGATGGCTCGGTGGAGCTCGACGACCGACACCTCGCCGGGCGGCGAGAGCGCGAGGATGCCCGAGCGCCGCCCGGGCCGAGGCGACCGCAGCGAGCGGTAGCCGAGCGCGAGCGCGCCCTCTTCGACGGCGTGGTTGAAGCGCTGCGCGTGGTCGAAGATCGCGTCGACACCGAGCGCCAGGATCGCGTCGAGCGCGGCCTCGAGCGCGACGAAGCTCGCCGCCGCGAGGTTGCCGCCCTCGAAGATCGACGCCTCGCGGCGCACCGGCTTGTCGTATCGGAGGCGGCCGGGCCCCTCGAGCAAGAAGTCGACGGGCTGCTCGACGCTGAGCCAGCCGATCGTGCGGGGCACGAGCTCGAGCTCGCTCGTCGCGTAGAGAAAGCCCGCCCCCTCGAGGCCCATCATCCACTTGTGAGCGCCCGCAGCGAGGAAATCGATCCCGTCTCGCACCACGTCGAGCGAGACCATGCCGCAGGCCTGGACGGCGTCGACGAAGAGCCGCCCCCCTGCGCCGCGCACGACGCGGCTCATCGACGCGAGCGGCATGCGCAGCCCCGTCTGGAACTGCACGGCGCTCACGGCGCAGAGGCGCACGCCCTTCCGGCCCTCCTCGGCGAGGCGCGCGAGCGCAGCCTCCTCGTCGGCGAGGTAGGCGTGGGCATCGAGGCGCACGATCTCGAGCCCGTGCTGCTCGGCCGCCGCTTGCCACGGCAGCACGTTGGCCGGGAACTCCCCGTCGAAGACGAAGACCCGATCACCTCGTGCCCAGGGGAAGCAGGTCGCGACCTCGGTCACGCCTCTCGTCGTGTTGGAGGTGAGCGCGATGCGATCGGGCGGCGCGCCGACGAGCGAGGCGAGCTTGCCGCGCAGGCGCTCACGCTGGGCCATCCACCGCATGAAGGAGCCGGCACCGTGCTTGCCGTAGTCGGCGAGCATGTTCGCGACTGCCTTGCGCACGAGGATCGACGGCGGCGAGATGCCCGCGTGGTTCGCGTAGACGAGCGGCTCGAGACCGCCGAAGAGATCACGGCTGCCGAGCACGGGCTCGAGCTCGCGCGCAGGCGGGTAGAGCTGCGGCGGCTCGACGCTCACTCCTGCTCCACCTGCGGACCACGCACGCCGAGCTCCACGAAGCGCGTGTTCGGGAAGGCCTTGGCGCAGGTCTCGAGCTGCCACTCGCCCTTGAACAGCACGACCGGCTGCCCGTGCACGTCGAGCGCGCCGTAGCCATAGAGCAGCGACTCGAGCTGCGCGATCGGAGGCAGCTCGCCCTCGACCCAGCGCGCCATCGTGAAGCTCATGCGCTCGAGCCTCACGTCGGCGCCGTACTCGGCGACGAGCCGGTGGCGCACGACCTCGAACTGCAGCTCGCCGACCGCGCCGACGATCGCCTCGCCCTCGCGCCCCTCCGGCGGCTTGAAGAGCTGGATCGAGCCCTCTTGCGCGAGCTGCTCGAGCCCCTTCTTCAGCTGCTTGCGCTTCATCGGATCGACCATGGCCACACGCGCGAAGTGCTCCGGTGGGAACTGCGGCAAGGGTTCGTAGGCGAGGTTCACGCCGCTCGTGATCGTGTCGCCGATGCGGAAGATCCCTGGATCGAAGACGCCGATGATGTCGCCGGCGAAGCCGTCGTCGACCACCGTGCGGTCCTGCGCCATGAACTGCGTCGGGTTCGTGAGGCGGATCTCGCGATCGAGCCGCACGTGCCGGAGCTTCATGCCGCGCGTGTACTTGCCGCTGCACACCCGCAGGAAGGCCATGCGGTCGCGATGCGCGCGGTCCATGTTCGCCTGGATCTTGAAGACGAAGGCGGTGAAGCGCTCGTCGTCCGGCGCGATCGGGCCCTTGTCGGTGATGCGCGGCTCGGGCAGCGGCATCAACGTCACGAAGGCGTCGAGGAACTGCGGCAGGCCGAAGTTGGTGAGCGCGCTGCCGAAGAACATCGGCGTGACCTCGCCGTGCGCGAGGCGCTCCGGGTCGAGCGCGTCGCCCGCGGCGTCGAGCAGGTCGAGCTCGTCGCGCAGCGCCGACACGGTGCCCTTCTCGAGCACGCTCTCCAGCGCGGGATCGTCGATCGCGAACTGTCGCTCGGGTGCGCGCTCCGAGCCGTGCGCCACCTGCTCGAAGAGGTGCACGAGCTTCTCGTGTCGGTGGTACACGCCGCGGAAACGCCCCGACTCGAGCACGGGCCAGGTCACCGGGTACACACCGATGCCCAGCACCTCCTCGACCTCGCCGACGAGCTCGAAGGGGTCGCGCCCCGGGCGGTCCATCTTGTTGACGAAGCTGAAGATGGGCATTTTCCGCATCTTGCAGACGCGGAAGAGCTTCTTCGTCTGGCGCTCCACGCCCTTGGCCGAGTCGAGAAGCATGACCGCCGCGTCGGTCGCCATGATCGCGCGGTAGGTGTCTTCGCTGAAGTCGGCGTGGCCCGGCGTGTCGACGAGGTTCATCAGGCGGCCGCCGTAGGGGAATTGCAGCACGCTCGACACGATGGAGATGCCGCGCTCGCGCTCCATCTCCATCCAGTCGCTCACGGTGTGCGCGCGCGCCTTCTTCGCCTTCACGGCGCCGGCGAGCTGGATCGCACCTCCGTAGAGGAGCAGCTTCTCGGTGAGGGTCGTCTTGCCCGCGTCGGGGTGGGAGATGATCGAGAAGGTCTTCCTCCTCGATGCCTCACGATGGATCTCGGTGCTCATGGGGTCACTCGGCGGCGCGCAGGCGCAAGTCGATCGTCACGCCGACGGGATCGGTGCTCGGCGTGCCCACGCCGCGCTTCTGCAGGAGGTCGCGCATGCAGCGGAGCGCCTCGACGCGCAGGCCGCTCGGCTTGCGCAGGTCGACCCCCTCCGCCACACCGCGAGAGGTGACGAGGAACTGCAGCTCGATCGAGCCGCCTTTCGCGCTCTCGAGGCCGCCATGCTGGTCGACGCAGGCCTCGAGCTTCGACGCGAGCTTCTCCACGCTCGCCTTGGCCTTCGGGACCTCGCCGGCCGTGTAGCGCGGCTCGCCCACCTCGAGCTTCGCCCGCAGTAGCTTCGCGGGTGCGCTCTCGGAAGCAGGAGGCTCGGGCCGCGCGGTGATCGCGCCCGAGGCCTCCGGAGACGGCTCGAGCGGCGCCGGCCCCGACGATGCGGGACCGTCGGCCTCGGAGGCCTCGCCGGCCGAGCCCGGCGCGGCTCCAGGCACGACGCCCGCGCCGGAGCGAGGCTCGGCGTCCGCGGATGGCCCGGCGGCGACGACGGCGCGAGGTGACTCGCCGGGCCTCACCTGGGCGCAGGCCACGCCGGCGAGACACGAGACGCAGAACGACACGAGAGCGAGACCCGACGGGCCTCGCTCTCGCGGCTTCTCTGGCGGGGACCCTCCGCGCATGCGGCGGACCCTACTCGAAGCGATGTTCGTCGACTAGCGCCCGAGCGACTCGGCTCGGTTGACGATGCGGGGAGTGATGAAGATGACGAGCTCTTCGCGTTGGTCGCTCGAGGCGCGGCGCTGGAACAACACGCCGAGGATCGGGATGTCGCCGAGCAGCGGGACCTGGGCGAGGCTGCGGCTCGAGTTGCGGCGGTAGATGCCACCGATGACCGCCGTGTGACCGTCCTGCACGAGCAGCTCGGTCTCGACCTCGCGCTTGAGGATCGTCGGATCACCTCGCGCCGAGCGGTTACCGAAGTCGGGCTCGTCGCGGTTGATCTTCACGTTGAGCGACACGCTGCCGTCGGCCGTGACGTGCGGCTTCACGAAGAGCTGCAGCTTGGCCTCCTGGAAGACCGTCTGCACGCCCTGGGCGCTCACCTGCGAGAAGGGGATGAGGGTACCCTGGCTGATGCGCGCCTGCTTGTTGTCGAGCGTGAGCACACGCGGGCTCGACACGATGCGGACCATGCCGCTCGACTCCGCGGCCGAGAGTCGCACCGCGAGGTTGAAGTTGTTGTCGACCGAGCCGAACACCATACCGAGCGCGCCACCGGTGCCACCACCGACCGCGGCCGGGAGGTTGACGGCGAAGTTCGGGCTCTGCACCTGGTTCTGGGCGGTGTCGAGACCGTCGGTCGGGGTCTGCGCGTCGTCGGCGGCGCCCATCATGCCGATCGAGTTCGGGAAGGCGAGGCCGGTGTCGTTTCCGCCAGCCTGGCTGAACGAGGCGTCACCACCCCACTGGATGCCGATTTCTCGGTTGAACCTGCTCGTGGCCTCCACGATGCGGGCCTCGATGAGCACCTGCGGCGTCTGCGAGTCGAGGGAGCGCACGAGCTCCTCGACCTGGTTCAGGTTGCCCGTGATGTCGCGCACGATGAGCACGTTGGTGCGCTCGTCGACCGCGATGGTGCCGCGCGGCGAGAGCAGATCCTTCGCGCGGGGGACGAGGTCGCCGGCGTCGGCGTAGGAGACGGGCACGAGACGCGTCTCGAGCGGCGCGAGCTCGAACTCACTCTTGCGACGCGCGAGCGCGAGCTCGCGCTCCTTGTTGAGGTCGGCGAGCGGCGCGACGCGGATCAGGTTGCCGCGGCGGACCATGCCGAGCCCCTTGGCCTGCAGCACCGTCTCGAGCGCCTGATCCCAGGGCACGTTGCGCATGCGGATCGTGACGCTGCCCGAGACGTTGTCGGCCGTGATGATGTTCACGCGGCCGACGTCGGCGAGCAGTCGCAGCACGTCGTGGACGTCGGCGTCCTTGAGGTCGAGGTCGATGCGTCGTCCCGTCGCGCGGGCGGCGCCCTCGGTGCCCTCGGCCTGGGCAGCCATGCCCGGGAGCGCAGCGTCGGCCTGCTCGGGCTCGATCGAGGTCTCGACCGTCGGGAGCGAGAAGTCGTCCTCACGGGCGACCGTCTTGGTTCGGCGCGCGGCGCCGCCATCGAGGCCGCGTCCGCTCTCGCTCGAGGCGAGGCGCCCGGAGGCGACGACGCAGACCACGCTGTTGCCTTCGGTGGTGATGGAGTGCTCCGAGCCCGGGCTGCGCTCGATCTCGACCACGGTGGTGTCCTCGGCGCCGAGCTTCCGGTACGAAGAGACGCTCTGCACCGCGCCGCCGTAGGCCCCCACGTCGAGCATGCGCTCGAGCGAGGCCGGGAGGGCCGCCCCCTTGAGCTCGATCTTGATCGAGCGCTTGGACGCGACCTCGACGGGCCGGACGCCTCGCGACAGCTCGACGACGATGCGCTCTCGGTTCCCGAGGCGGCCGTAGCGCACGTCGCGGACCGAGGCGGCCTCGTTGATCGCGGCCGCCGAACTCGGCGCGCGCTCGACGCGTGCGCGGCGAGACATCGGCGCGGTCTTCTCGGCCTCTTCGAGGTCGACCACGACGTGGTCGTCTTCGACGCTGACCGAGTACTCCGCGCTCTTGGCGAGCTGGAGCAGGACGCGCGTGGTGTTCGACTCGCGGAACGACTGGGTCATCACGCCAGCGACGACCCGGTTGCCCTCGACGATCGCAGCAGGCGCCCCCGCGACGACCGTGCCGTGCACGTCGAGCAGGATTCGCTTGCCACCATCGGCGATGCGCGCGCCGTAGGTCACGCGACCGGTGGTCTTGATCACGATGCGCGCAGCGCCTTCGCGTGGAGCGCTCAGCGCTACGTCGGTGACCTTGTGGACGGTCGGTGCAGCGGAGGCCGTCACGGCGATCATCACCGTGAGGATCCAGACACCCACCCCCGCAAACCAGGTCGACGAACCGTGGCGAGCTCTCCCGCAGGACGCGGCGCGCGTTAGGCTACGCAGCTTGGGGCTCTTCATCGATCGAAGACGTTAGAACGCCGAGATCGGAACGGCCCAATTTGCGGCAGCCGATGTTCCGGGAGGAGCCGCCCGCGTGGGCGCGAAGGCCCAGAGCGAGGCGCGAACGCGAAAAGGGCGGCGCCTGGGGGGGCGCCGCCGCTTCGTCACCAGAGGGTGGGCCGGCGCGCAGCTCTCGCGCCGACACCGGACCCGACCGCGTTCAGTCTTCGTTCTCGAGGGCCGCGTTGCGGACGCCCGTGCGGATCTGAGGGTTCAGCTCCTCCTTCGTGCGGAGCGAGAGCACCCTGGTGGTGGCCGGCACGTCGGGTCGCGAAGGATCCTCACGCACGAACACCACGTCGTTGTCGCGGATCCGGTCGAGCCGCCAGTTGATCGACACGCTCGCTCCTCCAGGGCCGCCGCTGTGCACCACCTCGGCCTTGCCCACGAAGTCCCCCACCTTGAGCACGTGGCCGAGCCCGGTGGGATCGGTGACGAGCACGCGGCCCGCCCCGCCCGAGACGATGCCGGACATCTTGAGCTCTTCGAGCGCGTAGTTCGCGACCACGACGCGTCGCTGCGTCTCCACGCGCCGCGTCTCCTTGGCCTGGGTCGTGTCCTCGAAGGCGCGGAAGGGGTCGCGGTTGGTGGGCGACTCGAGGAAGTCGCGCTCGCTGATCTCGCGGTCGGGGAGCGGCGGCAGCCCAGACTGGTCGCCCGTCGTCGGAGCGCCGGGCGCCGCGGGCGTGCCAGGCGCAGGCTGAGCTCCGACGGTCGCGGGCTGCTGAGGGTCGGTGGGAGGAGGCGGAGCCACCGGCTCGTCTTCGCAGCCGAGCAGGGAGAGGGTGAGCGCCGCTCCGAGGATCCAAATGCGATTCATGACTAGCGCCTCCGCCGTCCGCCGGCTCCGCCAGCATCGCCCGCGCCCAGCGCCCGGAAGGCGGTGGCGAGGCACCTCACCTCGACGCTGACCTCGTCGCTGAGCGCCGAGGCCTGCACGACCTTGATCTCGATGTCCTCGATGTTGATGATGCGGTCGAGCTGACCGACGCCGTAGAAGAAGCGCGCGATCTGGTGGAAGCGCCCCTTGATCGCGAGCGACATCGGCACCTTCGCGTAGTACTGCGCCGGCGCCTCGTCCTCGGGATTGTAGGAGCTCAGCTGGATTCCGGAGACCGTCGCCACGCCCTGGATCGCCGCCAGGAAGGCCGGGGTCTCCGCTTCGTCCGGCAGCACCTTCTTCTGCTCGCGCGCCTGCTGCTGCTTGCGCGTCTTCTCCTCGACGTCCTTCTGGTAGGCGGCGCGCGCGTCTTCGGCGCGGGCGAGCTCGCCCTGGAGCTGCGCCTCCGAGGACACCGCGGACGCGATCTGGGCGTCGATGTCGGCGAAGAACATCACGAAGTACAGCACCGCGACGACGGCCATGAGCACCAGGCCGAAGACGAACTTCGCGGGCATCGACAGGCGGTCGAGCACTCCTGCCTTGGCGGCCATCAGTACCTCACCTTCATCTGCATGCCGAAGCTCACGACGCTCGAGTCGGAGGCGGTCGCGCGTTTGCCGGGCAAGAGGCGCACGTCGTAGAAGTAGGACGAGGCGTTCAGGCGGTAGGCGAGCTCGGAGACGTCGCTCGAGTCACGCGCCGACCCCTCGATCTGCACGACCCGTTGCTCCTCCTTGTAGTTCGAGAGCCACACGCGTCGCGCGTCCCAGCCCGGGTTGTAGACCTGGAGCGGGTTGTTCTTCTTGAGCTCCTGGTAGCGATCCGGATCCACCGTCGGGCCCTTGCCCGTCGTGAGGATCTGAGAGAGCTCGAGCAGCGCCGCCGTGGGGCCGGTTCGGGCCTTCTGCAGCGAGGCGATCGCGTCTTCGCGCGCGCGCAGCTCGGTGAGCTCCTTCTTCACGGCGTCGTGCTGTTGCACGAGCTGTTGGATGCTCTGGATCTGGCCCTGCAGCTCTCGGTTCTTCTGGTTCTGCGCCTCGAGCTCGGACTCCTTGCTCGAGTGGAAGATCAGGAACGCGACGGCCTCGAGCACCAGCGCCGCCAGGACGAAGAGCAGCCACTTCTGGCCACCGGCTCCGCTGGCGACGGAGGGCCCTGCGGCCTTCTTTCGCTGCTTTTGTGGAAGGAGATTGATTCGGATCACAGCCGTCGCTCCCTGTCCTTGCGCATCGAGAGGCCGAGCGCCACGCAGAGCTGAGCAGCCCTCGACTGGAGGAGCTGCGGGTTCACATCCTTGCCCTCGACCGCGATCTTCTCGAGCGGGGGGATGAGCTCCACGCCCACGCGCGACCTACGGGCGATCGCGTTCGTGAGCTGCGGAAGATTCGACGACCCGCCGGTGAGGAAGATGCGGTGCATCTCCGGCTCTCCGCTGGTCGCGTGGAAGAAGTCGAGGCTGCGCTGGATCTCACCGGCGATGCTGTCGCAGACCGTCTCGATGATGCCCGGCACCTGCGGGGGCACGCCGCCGCCTCCGAGCACGCTCGCGCACTTGAACTCCTCCGCCTGCTCGAACGGCACGCCGAGCTGCTTCTGGATCTGCTCGGTGATGTAGTTGCCGCCGTTCGCGATGTCGCGCGTGAAGGCGCTCGCCCCCTTGGAGACCACGTTGATCGAGGCGAGGCTGGCGCCCACGTTGATGATCGCGAAGGTCATCTCCGGCGGGATGCCGCGGTTGTACTCGAAGAGGTTCTGCACGGTGAAGGCGTCGATGTCGACGACCATCGGCCGGAGCTTCGCTTGCTTCGCGATCTCGGTGTAGTCGTTCACCTCGTCGCGCTTGGCAGCGACGAGCAACAGATCCATCTGACCGGCCTCCGGCCTGCGACGCAGCACCTCGTAGTCGACGTGCACGTCCTTGATGTCGAAGGGGATGTGCTGCTCCGCCTCCCACTGGATCTGCTCGTCGAGCTCCGCGCTGGTCATCATCGGCACGGTGATCTTGCGGATGATGACCGCCTGCCCGCTGATGCTCAGCGCGACGTCGCGCTGCTTGATCTTCGCCTCGTTGAACACCCGCTCGAGCGCCTCGACGACCGCTTGCGCGTTGAGCACGTGACCGTCGACGATCGTCTGCCTCGGCAGGGACGTGAACCCCAGCTTGATGAGCCGAGGGCCCTTCCTCGTGTCCTTGAGCTGACAGACCTTGATCGAGCTCGTCCCGATATCGACGCCGACCAGGTTGTTGCCTTCCGACATTTCCGTCCTCGAGCCGCTGAGTGAGTGAAGCGTGGAGCGTCTGAGCGCCGAGGCGGCACCGCCGCTCCCGTGCACGGCCCGATGTTCGACCGCAGCATCATCGTCGCACCGATGGAAAACTGCGGCCAACATTCTCAGGTGAATGGGCCCGCGCGGCGCGCGCTCCCGCTCGAATACGCCCGCGCCGGCCGTCGGACGATCGGCGCCTCGCTTCGGGCACGGGGGCTCACCTGAGCTCTGGCGCACCAGCGAGGACCGAGCTCGGAGCTGAGCAAGCATCCAGGGCGGCGGGCGCTGCTCGGCCGTGCAGCGGGCCCGGAGCCGAACGACCTACTCAACCCTGTGGACCCGTGCTCCGCTCCGGCGCCCCCGAGCTGCGTCGAGGCCCGAGCCCTTCGGCTCGCCGTGCTCCACCCGCGCGGCGGAGCCGGTTCAGCCCTCGCGATCACCTCGCCGAAGAGGTGTCCCGTGAGACTCACCACTCGATCTCAACCCATTGTTTTCATGAAGTCACATGGGATTCATCCGCATCGCTCATGCGCAGAAGTCGCTCAGGGTGTCTCCAGAGACACGGCCCGCTCCGGACGCCCGTCGAAGCCCGCGAGCACACGATCCAAGGCCACCAGCGTCGTGCGCTCGTAGGGTCCGCGAGCGTCGCCGTCCGCGTCGAGGCGCCACGCGGACTCCGTGCCCCGATCGAGCGCCGCTGAACGTGTGCACCCCAGCTCGAGCAGCGTCGAGGCCGTCGCTTCGTGGCTGTCGAAGTCGGCCTCGGCGAGCAAGAGCCCCCCTGAGGCCGTGACGCAGAGGTCAGCTCGGCGCTGCCTGGGACCGCGCTCGCGGGCGGCCGCGAGCAGCCGTCCGCCGTCCGCCGTCATGCGCAGCTCGCTGGCGTGCAGGGAGCGCTCCTCGAGTCCGGTGCCCGAGACCTCGAGCGCGACGCGCCCCTCCCCCACGAGCAGAAGGGCCTCGCCCGAGCGGAAGGGCAGCCCGCTCTGCCCTTCGATGCGGAGGCCCCGAGGCTTTCGCCTCAGCCCGCTCGCGAGCGGGAGCGCGAGCCTCGCGTGCTCGCGCCTCGGTCCGAGCTCGGTGGCCCAGCTCGTCCCTCCTCGCGCCGGTCGCTCGCGCTCCCCGGCACGCAGGACCCAGTCGAAGCGCGAGGCGTCCACGTAGCTCAGGCGGAGCTTCGTGCCGAGGCGCTCGAGCTCGGAGGTGCCGAAGACCGAGGGCGCCCACGCGGGTGAGGCCGAGCCTGGCGGGCGCGGGGCCCACCGTTCACCCCGAGGAGGCGCGACCTCGGGCTCGAACCGACGCGGCACGGCGAGGAGCGCGGGGCCCTCGCGCGAGAGCTCGGGCTCCCCCGGCCCCGAGACGCGGAGCTCGACGGGCATCGTCGCTATGGTCGCGCAGGAGCTCGGCAAGAGAGCGCGCGCGCTCTCTTCGCCGTCCTCGGAGTCGACGAGTACCCAATGACCCGCGCTCGTGGTGCAGAACGCCACGGAGGAGCGCACGCCCGGTTGCCCCAGGAGGGCGGCGAAGGAACGGGGCAGCCCCTCGCGGAGCTCGCGCCCCGCGGCAGGCTCGAGCACGAGACCTCCGCGCGAATGAATCCACAAATGGGGAACGGCGCCACTCGATGGCCCATAGAGGACGCCGTCGAATGCATAGGACGTCGAGCCAGGCCCTCGAATGGGGGCGCTCCATCGAATGGTCGCGAGCGGCTGCGCCTCGCGTGAATCACCCAGGTCGCTGCCCGCGTATCGCGCGCCCGTCGCGCTCCTGGGGGCGCGCTCACCGGGCACGAGTCGCCAAGCGACCTGTCGACCGTCGAAATGGTACGCCACCGCCGCCCCCTGCCTCCGCACGCGCACCGGCTCGGGCGCGCCCACGAGCTGCGCGGGGAATCGTTCGTCGGCCGTGTAATCCTCCGGGGCCTCGGGCCCGTCGCGCGAGCCCTCCCTCGACGAGACGGTCGCCGGCACGACGAGCACGTCTTCGGCTCTGCCCGCCCAGGGTGGGCGCGCCGAGGCGAGCCCGCCGCTCTCCCCGAGCTCGAGCAAAGCCACGACGCCGCGAGGTCGGGCCTCCGCGGCGTCGAGCGACACCTCGACGGCGCGCTCGCCGAGCGAGAGCCGGACGAGGCCGCGCCCGAGCTCCCAGCGCGGCTCGCCTGCGTCGTCCGGAAGCACGACGACCACCCTGCGCGCCGTCGCGTCGAGCCCGACGGATTCGGCGCGCCCGAATTCGAGGGAGCGCAGCCGCCCTCCCGAACGGACGCCCCAGCCGACCCAACCGTCCCGAGCGTCGAGGCCCTCTTCGTCGGCGAGCTCGGTCTCACTGAGCTGGCGCAGCGCGTGTACGAAGACGGGGCGGCCACCTGGCGTCACGATGACGCGGGCGCGGTAGACCTCGCGAGAGTCCGCGCCTCGCCCGATGAAGACGAGCTCGCGACCCGCGAGGTCGGCGAACACACCTCGGGAGCGCAACCACACGAGCTCGCGGCCGTCGACCTCGGTGCCCGAAGCGGAGGAGAGCTGCTCGGCGAGCCCCTCGAGCGTCGGCGCCGCGGGGCCCGGCAGGAGCGCGAGCAGCAGCCCGAGCAGCAGCATGCCCGCGAAGAGGCCGCGACGGCTCCGCAGGTGCGCGGCGAGCCCCGACGCGAGCATCAGCTCGCTGGCGTGCCGGGGCCGCTCGCCGGGGCGAGACCGAGCAGCTGGCGCGCGCGTTCGGGAGTCGCCGGCTCTCGCCCGACCGACCGGGCGAAGTCTGCCGCGCGCGCCACGAGCGGCGCGCTGCCCTCCGAGAGCACCCCCTTGTCGAGGTAGATGTTGTCCTCGAGGCCGACCCGCGCGTGGCCGCCGAGCTCGATCGCGAGCTCCGTCATCGGGCGCTGGTGCCTGCCGACCGCGGCCACGCCCCAGGTCGCGCCGCGCGGCACCTGGGAGACCAAGAACCGCAGCACCTCGGGGCGCGCGCCGATGCCTCCGGGCACACCGAGCACGAACTGGAAGTGCAGCGGCTCCGCGATGAGGCCCTCCCGGAAGAGCGCGAGCGCCTCGTCGACGTGGCCCACCTCGTAGCACTCGAGCTCCGCCATGCTGCCGGCCGCCTGGATGCGACGCGCGAGCTCTCGGATGTGGGGCCTCGAGTTCTCGAAGACCTCGTCGCCGAAGTTGATCGTCCCGCAGTTGAGCGTCGCCATCTCGGGCCTGCAGGCGAGCGGCCCGGAGCGCTCGTCGACGCTCATGCCCACGGCGCCGCCGGTGGAGGTCTGCACGATCACGTCGGTCTTCCTGCGGATGGCGTCGATCGCGGCGGCGAAGAGCTCCGACGACTGGCTCGGCCTGCCGTCCGGCGTGCGCACGTGGAGGTGGATCACGGCTGCGCCCGCGTCGCGGCAGCGCGCCGCCTCGTCGGCGATCTCCTCGGCGGTGATCGGCAGGTGCGGCGTGTGCTCACGCGTGACCTCGGCGCCGACGATGGCCGCGGTGAGGATCACGTGGCTCGGCGGCGGCGTGACGATCACCTGCGGCGCGGGCGTGATGATCGGACGAGGCTCGGGCAGCACGGCGTGCTCCGGCGCCGTCGCGCTGAGCGAGGGGAGCACGAGCCTCGGCTCACGCTGCAGCGCCTTCGGCACGACGCAGGTGCCTACGGCTCGGCAGACGACGATCGGCTCGGCGAGCGCGTCGGCGGCCGAGGCGGGCAGATCCGGGCGGCGCGCGCTCTGGATCACCTTGCGCGCCTCGAAGGCCATCGCGCGGCTCGAGGCACCGACGCGCGTGATGACGCCGGTGGCCTCGATGTAGTCACCTGCCATCACCGGGGCGAGGAATTCGACCATCTCGTAGGCGCGGAAGAGCCCCTCGTCGCCGTCGAGGCGGATGAGCAGCTCCGTCGCGACGTCGCCGAAGAGCGCCAACATGCGCGCGCCGTCGACGAGCTCACCGGCGTAGTGCGCGTCGTGAGCGCCCATGCGGACGCGCAGCGTGACCGTCAGACCGACCCCTTGGCTCATGACCGCGAGTCATGCCGAGCGGGCGCGTCGCCGTCAACTCCCGCTCTTTGTCCTTTCCGCGCGGGGCGACCCGCGCGAAGGTGGCCGGGCGCGATGCCCTTCGTCGAGGCTCGGAACCTCCCCCGTCACGTCGGGATCATCATGGACGGCAACGGCCGCTGGGCCGAGCTGCGCGGCGAGCCGCGTGAGGCTGGGCACCGAGAGGGCTCGGCCGCCGTGCGCCGCGTCGTGCGCGCCTCGCGGCGCCTCGGCCTGTCGGCGCTCACGCTCTACGCCTTCAGCGAGCAGAACTGGGGCCGCCCGGGTGGGGAGGTCGACGCCTTGATGGGTCTGCTCGAGGACTACCTACTCCGCGAGCGCGACGAGATCCTGGAGAACGGCATCCGTCTCGTGGCGATCGGCGACATCTCGCGCCTGCCGCCCTTCGTGCGTGACGCGCTCGACCCGCTCGCCCGCGATTCGGCCGACAACGACCGCATGACGCTCGCGCTGGCGCTCTCTTATGGGGCCCGCGAGGAGATCGCGCTCGTGGCGCAACGCCTCGCGCGAGAGGCCTCGAGCGGTGAGCTCGATCCGAGCGCGATCGATGCGGCGCTCGTCTCGTCGAGGATGCCGAGCCTCTCCGCTGGGGAGCCGGAGCTCATCCTTCGCACGGGCGGCGAGCAGCGCCTGTCGAACTTCCTGCTCTACGGCGCCGCCAACTCGGAGCTCGTCTTCTCCGACCGGCTCTGGCCCGATTTCGACGAAGCCGACCTCTTCGAAGCCATCCACGTCTACCAGGACCGATCGCGCCGCCTGGGCTCGATCGCCGTCGACCCTGCGCCCGAGGGAGCCAAGCGTCCGTGACCGAACGAGCCGACCTCGACCCCCCGAAGCTCGACGCGCAAAGCTCCCCGAGCTCGAGCGAGAGCGCCCCGCCGAGCGCAGGCAAGCAGCCGCCGTCCAACCTCGCGATGCGCGTGCTCTCGGCGCTCGTCGCGGCGCCGCTCATCCTCGCCCTGCTCTACCTGGGGCCGAACTGGGCCTGGCTCGCCTTCATCACCGCCGCAGCCGTCGTCGGCTCCTACGAGCTCTACGGCATGCTGCACCCCGACGACCGCCTCAGTCAGACGATCGCCGTGCTCGAGACGATCGGCGTGCTGCTCGTGCTCTGGCACTACGGCATGGACGCGAAGATTCTCGTCGCGATGATGCTCGCCTTGCCGATCCTGAGCCAGCTCGTGGTGCTCGCGAGGCTCGGCGACATGCGCACGGCCGCGCTGCGCCTCAGCTCGCTCAGCTTCGGGCCGCTCTACGTCGGCGCGGGCATGGCCACCCTGGCGCTGCTCAAGCGCGACGCAGGCAGCGACGGCCCAGGCTTCGTCGTGCTCGCGCTCATGCTGTCCTGGCTCAGCGACACGGGCGCGTACTTCGCCGGGCGCTTCCTCGGCAAGAACAAGCTCTACGCTGCCGTCAGCCCGAAGAAGACCGTCGAGGGCGCGATCGGCGGCCTGGGCGGCAGCGTGGCCGGCGCCCTGCTCGGCTCTTTCGGCTACCTGAGCTCGCTGCCGGTCAGCCACGCGGTAGCGCTCGGGCTCGTCGGCGGCGCGCTCGGCCAGGCGGGCGATCTCGGCGAGTCGCTGCTCAAGCGCTCGGTCGGGGTGAAGGACTCGGGCGGCGTCGTGCCCGGCCACGGCGGCATCCTCGATCGCGTCGACGCGCTGCTCGTCACCGGCACGATCGCGTACCTCTACGTGCTGTTCGTGCGCTGACGCCCAATCCGAGCGGACGCGCATCTCAGATCTGAGACACGCTCGAGCTCCGCGCATCGAAGCTCGGCGACGAGACAACGCGTCGCGTTGACGCAGCGCGCGATGGAAAGAATCGGTGCAGCGCCACCTGCGAGCTCACCGAGCGACGTTGAAGAGCCCTCGCAGTGCGACTAAGAACGGCGACTCATGAGCGAGTCATTGCCCGCACCGCCCCCGTCCACGTCGAACATCGCACAGTCGATCAAGCAGGTCCCGCCGCGGTACGACTTCTTCGGAGTCATCCAGAAGTACCTCGACGAGGCCGCGCAGGTCATCGGCCTGCCCGAGTACATCCGCCTCATCCTCAGCCAGCCGAAGAACGAGGTCATCGTCCACTTCCCCGTGAAGATGGACAATGGCGAGATTCGTCTCTTCAAGGGCTACCGGATCCAGCACAACAACGTGCTCGGTCCCTTCAAGGGCGGCATTCGCTTCCACGAGTCGGTCTCGCTCGACGACGTCAAGGCGCTCGCCTCGATGATGACCTGGAAGTGCGCGCTCATGGGCCTGCCCTATGGCGGTGGCAAGGGCGGCGTGAAGTTCGACCCGCGCAGCGTCTCGCGTGCGGAGCTGCAACGAATCACGCGCCGGTTCATCCACGCGCTCGGCGACAACATCGGCCCGGAGACGGATATCCCCGCGCCGGACATGGGCACCAATGCCCAGACGATGGCCTGGGCGATGGACACGTACATGAACATGATGGGCCACTCCGGCAAGCAGGCCGTGAAGGGCGTCGTCACGGGCAAGCCCATCGCCTCCGGTGGCACCGTGGGCCGCGAGAAGGCGACCGCGCAGGGGCTCGTGCATTGCATCGAGTACTGGGCCCAGGAGAAGAACTTCAACCTCGAAGGCTCGACGATGACGGTGCAGGGCTTCGGCAACGTCGGCTCGCACACCTCCGTCATCCTCTCCAAGATGGGCGTCTCGACGATCGCCGTCGGCGACCACTCGGGCTACCTCTACAACCCCGAGGGCTTCAACCCGCACAAGCTGCAGGACTACGTGAAGAAGACGGGCTCGATCGGCGGCTACCCCGCCGGCAAGGCCATCACGCGCGACGAGTTCTTCAAGATCAAGGCCGACATCTTCGCCCCCTGCGCGCTCGAGAACCAGGTCGGCGAGGCCGAGGCGAAGGCGCTGCAGGTGAAGCTCGTCGCCGAGGGTGCCAATGGCCCGCTCGCGCCCGAGGGCGAGAAGATCCTCATCGACCGCGGCATCGACATCCTCCCCGACGTGCTCGCCAATGCGGGCGGCGTGACCGTCAGCTACTTCGAGTGGGTCCAGAACAAGCGCAGCGAGAGCTGGACGCTCGAGGAGGTCGACGAGCGGCTCGAGAAGGCGATGCGCCGCGCGTGGCGCGAGGTCAACGATCTCGCCCGCCAGAAGAAGTGCTCGCTGCGGGTCGCCGCCTACGGCGTCGCGCTCGAGCGCATCAAGAAGGTCTACGAGGAGCGCGAGATCTTCCCCTGAGCCGAATGGGCGCGCCCTCTACGGGTGAGCGCGTCGGTGACGAGACGGGCGGCCTCCACGTGGAGGTCGCCCCTCGTCGTTCCATGGCCGCCATCGCGCGACGAGCGTGAATGCGCGCGGCGCGGCCGGCGCGCGACGCCGGGCTCAGCTCGGTCGCACGGCGAGCAGCGCGGTCACGCGGGCGGTCACGCCCTGCACGCGGAGCTCGGTGTCGTCGGCGGCCTGCTTGTATTTGACCCAGCCGAGCGCCAGGCTGCGCGCGGGGCGATTGGCGACGCTCGTGACCTGTCCTTGGGGCTCGCCCTCGAGCGATTCGATGGTCGCGCCGAGCTCGGTGTCCCCCTCGAGCACGAGCTGCACGAGCCGCTTCTTCACGTGCCCGCGCTTCTCGAGCATGAAGACGACCTCCTGCCCGAGGTAGCAGCCCTTCGTGAAGGAGACGGCGTCCATCTCGAGCGAGGCCTCCTGGGGGAAGTGCTTGTCGTCGAAATCGACGCCCCACTCGGGGATGCCGTGTTCGACGCGCACACGCGTCCAGCCCGGCTCGGTCGCGACCAGCGCCGGCTCGCAGTCCGCGAGCACCCTCTCCCGCACCGCCACGCCGTCGCCGGCGACGGTGATCACCGCCGTGGGCAGGCCGCCGCGCATCGTCAGCCCGGCACGTGCGCCGGCGTCGCGCGCACGAGAAGATGCGTCGGAGGCGCGCCGTCCGACGGCGATCCACCAGCTCCGCGGAGCCTCCTCGAGCGCGACCTCGGCGTCTTCCATCACGAGGTGACGATCGAAGACCTCGAGCAGCTCGGCGGCCTTGTCACGACGCACACCGACGAGCGCGTCCTCCGGGCCGAGCAGGATCCACAGCTCCGCCTCGATCTTGCCGGTCTTCTGGACCTTCAGGCCGTAGGCGGCGTCGCCTGCGGCCTTCTTCGAGAGATCGCAGGTCACCAGACCGTTGAGCCAGGAGACGCGCTCCGAGCCCGAGACCACGATCGTGGCGAGCTCGAGCGGGCGGAGCAGCACCCCCTCTTGCGCACAGTCGAGCTCGTCTTCGGCGTCCGACATGACCCGGCCGGGTTTGCCACCTCCGCGCGCCGGAGTCGAGACGCTCGGTGAGCGAGCGCGCTCGAGGCACGGGCCCTGGCGGCTCAGAGCTCGGCGCTCGGCGCCTGACCCTCGGCCACGCGCATCCACACGGCCGACTGCTCGCTCTGGTAGCAGATCTGCCCCTCGTGCCTGAACTCGAAGGCGTAGCGCACGAAGTGCCGCTCCGCGCCGAGGCGCTGTTTGATCGCGCGACAGGTCGCGATGATCGGCTCGCCGGGCTGCACGAGCTTGCGGAACACGGCGCTGTGCAGGTGGGTCCCGTAGCCGATCCAGCCCTCGTGGTGGCGCAGGCCGAGCAGATGGTAGGCGTGCACGAAGCCGAGCATGCCCGTCGCGTGCACCATGACGGCGCCCGCGACGTGACGCGGGTGGCGCACCGGGTGGGCGCGCTGCGAGCGCGTGAGCAGCATGTCCTCGGAGGTAGGCATGCGGCAGCGCACGAGGCGCTGCTCGGCGTCGAGCTCGAGCAGCTCGTCGAAGAAGAGGACCTCGGGCGAATAGGGCAGGTCGGCGAGGAAGGCCTCGTCGAAGGGCCCTGGAACGGCGAGCTCGCTTCGTCCTGAGGTCGTCATGGCGGGGCCGGAGTACCAGCGGCCGGCGACGCGAGCAAGCGCGGGGCGCGCGGGCTCGGCTTGGTGCGCGCGCCCACCCGCGCTAGACGCCCTCCGAGTGAGCGAGCGCGATCCCTTCGACCTGGCTGGCGTGACGATCGACGGCAAGTACCGCGTCGCGTCGGTGGTGGGCGACGGCGGCTTCGGCGTGGTCTACCGCGGCGTGCACAAGGGCTTCGGCGAGCTCATCGCCATCAAGTGCCTCAAGGTGCCTCAAGACCTCGACGAGGCCGGGCGCGCGGAGCTGCTCGAGAAGCTCCAGGACGAAGGGCGGCTGCTCCACCGTCTGTCGAAGCTCTCGAGCGGCATCGTGCAGGCGCTCGACGTCGGCGCCTTCACGACGCCCTCGGAGCGCTGGGTGCCCTACCTGGTGCTCGAGTGGCTCGAGGGGCAGACGCTCGGCGCGGTGCTGAAGCAGCGTGAGGAGCGCGGCGAGGGCGGCATGAGCGTGGCCGCGGCCATCGAGCTCTTGGGGCCCGCGGCGCGGGCCCTCGCGATCGCCCACCAGCAGAAGATCGCGCACCGCGACGTGAAGCCCGCGAACCTGATCCTCACCGAGGTGGGCGGCAGCCGCACGCTCAAGGTGCTCGACTTCGGCATCGCGAAGGTGCTCTCGGAGCACTACGGGCGCACCACGGCGCTCGAGTCGACGGCCCAGGCCCCGACCGCCTTCACGCCTCGCTACGGCGCACCGGAGCAGTTCAACAAGAAGCGAGGCGCGACCGGCCCTTGGACCGACGTCTTCGCGCTCGCGCTGGTGTTCGTCGAGTGCGTCACGGGCAAGAAGGCGCTCGAGGGCGACGATCCGACGGAGCTCTACGTCGCCTCCGCCGACCCCGATTTCCGGCCCACGCTGCGCGCGCGGGGCGTCGAGGTGAGCGACGCGGTCGAAGCGGTGCTCGCGCGAGCGCTCGAGGTCGAGCCCAAGAAGCGTTACCCCGACGCAGGCTCTTTCTGGGCGGAGCTCGAGGCGGCCGCCGGGATCGAGGGCTACGACACCCTGCCCGAGCCCGGCGATACCGGAGCCTCGAGCTCCGTCGCCGGCGCGACGCGCCTCGAGAGTGGCGCCTCACGCCCCGCGGGCGCGCGCGCGCGCGCCGGGTCGAGCGGCTCGCTGCTAGGGCCCACGCTGCCCGCGGAGTCGATGCGTCGAGGGCGCGCGGGCGGCGCGTCGTCCGCGAAGGACGCCCAGCACGACCCGATGTCCGAGACCCCCGAGGGCGAGCGTGCGGAGCGCCGCTCGAGCGGCTCGAGCGGAGCCGCGCCGGCGCGCGTCTCCTCGTCGCCGGGCGCGGGCGCCTTGCCCGCGCACCTCGAGCGCAAGGGCTCGATCACGAGCTGGCTCGGTCCGCTGCTCGCGCTCGGGCTCTTCATCGGGGGCGGCGCCTTCGCCTACGCGACCTTCTTCGCAGACGAGACGAAGCCGCCGAGGGCCAACGGCTCGGCGAGCGCAGCGCCCTCCGCGAAGAGGCCGGGGCCCAAGCCCTCGGCCAGCGTCGCGGCGCTGCCCAGCGCCAGCGCCTCGGCGGCGAGCCCCGAGCTCCCCGACGCCGGCGCGGGCGGCACGGGCGCTGGCACCGAGCCCACCGCCCCGAGCACGCCTCCCTCGGCCGACATGGTGAAGATCCGCGCGGCGGCCTTCGCCATGGGCACGGGCAGCGTCGATACGCGGATCAGCCGCGACTTCTGGCTGGATCGGCAGGAGGTGACCGTGGCCCGTTATCGCGCGTGCGTGAACGCCGGCCGTTGCACCCCGGCCGAAAAGGCCTCGAACCCCGACGACCCCGACTATGCCGAGGTCTGGCAATCGCGCTGCAATGCGAGGCGCGGCGCCGACGACCACCCACAGAATTGCGTGACGGCCGCGCAAGCGGAGGCCTATTGCGCCTTCGTCGGCGCCCGCCTGCCCAGCGAAGCCGAATGGGAGCTCGCCGCGCGAGGTGCGAATGGGCGGCGCCATGCCTGGGGCGGTGGTGCGCCGGCCTGCGACGTCGCCTGCTTCGACCGCAACGTCGGCTGTCGCCAGCCCGGCGTCGAGGTGGAGAGCTGCGTCTCGGGCAGCTACGCGCAGGACCGCACCGAGGAGCTCGTCTACGATCTCGCCGGCAACGTCTCGGAGTGGACCGCCGATGGCTACGGCGAGCTCACGGGCGGCACCGACCCGAAGCGCGCTCCATCGAGCGCGCGCGTGGTTCGGGGCGCGAGCTTCTTCGACGGCGAGGCCGCGCTGCTCGCGACCCACCGCTTCTCGATCCCCGCGGAGGCCTCGCTCGTGACCGTGGGCTTCCGCTGCGCGGCCGACTGAAGACTCGGAGCGGGCCGGGCCGAAGAGCGCTCGGGGAGCTGCCCGCTCCGCCGTGCGGCGAGCCCCGACGACTGCGCGAGCAGTTGACCGAGCGCGCCGCTCGGGCCTACATGCGCGGGAGCCTTCTCATGTCCTCGTCCACCGTACTCCGCCCCGTCTGGCGTCGCTTCGTCCCCCGCCACGCCTCGCGCGCGGCCGAGCACGTGCGCGCAGGCGGCGCGGCCGCGATCGTGCACGACGACAAACGCATCGACATGTGGCTGCCGGTGGGGGCCGACGGGCGCATCTCGGAGCTGGGGCACTGGGCCGTGCTCGCGCTCGAGCAGCGCTTGTGGCGCCGAGTGCCCGAGGGGCCCGGCAAGGGGCTCGCCAGCGCGCGTGTCGGCAAACACTCGATCGACGCGGTGCTCGACTGGTGCGAGCGCGACGGGGCGCTCGAGGGCCCCACGCGCAAGCTCGAGCTCGACTGCCTCGACTGCGGCGCCTGCTGCCACGACTCCAACGTGCTGCTCGACGCCGACGACCTCGAGCGCTTCCGTGAAGGCGGCCGCCCCGATCTCACCACGAGCCGATACGTGAAGCGCTCGCGCGACGGCAAGCTCACGCTGCGCTGGGCCGCGCCCGGGCCGTGTCAGCATCTACAGAGCGACAACAAGTGCCAGATCTACGCGCTGCGACCCTTCAACTGCAGCGTCTTTCCCGTGGGTAGCGAGGCTTGCCTCGCCGCGCGCGAGAGCACCCTCAGCCTGCGTGACGACGGAGCCACCCGATGAGCCCTCACCTCCTCTCTGCCCTGCGCCTCGTGCACTTCCTCGGCATGGGCCTCTGGTTCTTCGCTGCCATGAGCGCGCCAGGCGACGTGCGCAAGACGCTCGCGCTCGGCAAGCCACACACCGATCTGCTCACAGGGCGCGTGGGCCGCGCGGTCAGCATCGGTCTCGTCGGCGGCCTGCTCACGATCGCCTCCGGCCTCGCGATGATCTTCGCGTACGGCGGCTTCGGGCAGGTGCGCCCCACGATCCACGCCGGGCTCAGCCTGAGCTTCGTCGCGCTCGCGCTCGAGCTCGCCATGCTGCGCCCGGCGATCGCCAAGCTCGGCGAGGCGCTCGCCTCAGGCGAGGGCCGCGAGCTGCGCGCGCTCGGCGGGCGCGTCGGCATGCTCGTGGGCATCGGCCACCTGCTGAAGTTGGTGGTGCTCCTGTTGATGGTGCTCCGCTTCTAGGAGCGCGCCTGGCGCGGTCGAGCGTCGACGACGCCCCGTGGCGTCGGTCCGCGAGGCGTCGAGGCCCTGCCCCGAGGGCTGAACACCCTTGCGGCGCCGCCGTCGCCGTCGCAGTCCTTCTGGCCGGAGGGCGCATGTCCTCCACCTGGAGGACGCATGCGTAAAGTACTTGTACCTGCACTGCTGACGGGCCTCGCGCTCGCGGCCTGTGGCGACGACACCAGCGGCACCGGTGGCGGCGGCGAAGGCGGCGAGGGCGCGAGCTCGACGACGACCACGACCACGACCACGACGACGACCAGCTCGACGACCACGAGTTCCACGACCACGACCACCTCCACGTCGAGCGGTGGCGGCGAAGGGGGCGGAACCGGTGGTGAGGGCGGCGCCGGCGGCGGCATCGGCACTGGCGGCGCCGGCGGCGGCATGGGTACCGGCGGCGGCATGGGTACCGGCGGCGGCATGGGTACCGGCGGCGGCATGGGCACCGGCGGCGGCATGGGCACCGGCGGCGGCATGGGCACCGGCGGCGGCATGCCGGCCTTCTGCGACGAGGCCTATGCACCTGCGCTCGATTGCACGTCCGGCACGATCCAGGCCGACACGGCCGACGGCCTGGGCATGAACTTCGACGACTATGCCGGGAACACCTTCGTGTACCCGGGCAAGGAGCGGGTCTTCGTCTTCGAGAACCCGACCGACACCTACCTCACGGTCTCCACGACGAAGACCGGCGCGTCGGCCGGCGATTACGATCTCTACTTGCTCGACGGTGAGAATGCCGCAACCTGCTCCGACCAGCTCCCTGTACTGGGCAGCGCGACGAGCGGCTCGAGCAACGAGACGGTGTCGAACGTCTTCGTCGCCGCTGGTCAGCGCGTCGTCGTCGTCTACGACATCTTCGGCGCACCCAACCAGGCGAACACCTCGACCTTCGACCTCACGGTCTCCTGCCTCACGCCGGTCTGCGGCAACGGCGTGCTCGAGCCCGGTGAGCAGTGCGACGACATGCAGGCGACCCCCATGAACGGCGATGGCTGCTCGGCGATGTGCCAGGTCGAGCCCGGCTTTGTCTGCTCCGGTACACCGAGCGTCTGCACGGCGGCGCCGGAGGGCAGCGCGTGCAACGATCCCATCGTCGCTTCGAACGGCTTCACGTTCACGGGGTCGAACATCGCGCAGTTCGGCAACAACTACACGTTCAGCGACGCAAGCTGCGTGTCGAACACCAGCACCAGCCAGCGCCCGGACATGGTGTTCTCGATCGACCTGAACGCCGGCCAGGTGTTGAGCGTGACCGAGTTCGGCACCCTCGACGTGCTCATCCACATCCTGGGCACGACCTGCGGAGCCACGGCCTGCAACGCCTCGGTCGACTTCGGTGAGACGGGCCCCGGAGCCGTCTACCTCGCGCCGACCACGGGCACCTACTACGTCGTGGTCGAGTCCTTCTCGGGCACGCCGAGCTCCACCTCCACCTACGACGTCCGCTTCGCGGTGACGACGCCCGTCTGCGGCAACGGCACCATCGAGACGGGCGAGCAATGCGACGACGCCCAGGCGACGCCGATGAACGGCGACGGCTGCTCAGCCATGTGCCAGGTCGAGCCGGGCTTCCTCTGCTCGGGCACGCCCTCGGTGTGCGTGCAGGACCTCGGCGCCGACACCTGCGCAACGGCGCCTGTCGTCGGGCCCGGCACCTACTCGGGCAGCACGACGACCGCGAGTGGCAAGGCCAACGACTACAGCAACTACACCTGCACCACGGGCAGTGGCCAGGGCCTCGGCAACGACGTCGTGTACGCCGTCCAGGTTCCCGCGGGGAATACGCTGAGCGCGAGCACCACCGGCAGCGGCTTCGACATGGTGCTCGTCGCCTCGAGCGCATGCCCGAACATCACCGGCAGCTGCATCGTCCGCCGCGACGCGAACAGCGGCGGCGTGGAGTCGCTCAGCTACGTCAACAACTCGGCGATGACCGAGACGATCTACGTCGTCGTCGACGCGTACAGCTCGGCTTCTCCGGGCGGCACCTACGCGCTCACGATCGATGTCGTCGCGCCGCTCGGGCCGCCCGACCTCACCGGCACGGCGATGCCGAACGCGCCCTTCGGCGCGAGCCCGACCTTCGTGGAGAGCACCATCTCGCTGGCGGGTCCGTGTACGGTCGACAGTATCAACGTCGACATCGACATCACCCACGTGTACCGCGGCGACGTCTCGCTGTTGCTCGAGGCCCCGGACGGGACGCTCGTGCTGCTCAAGGCCGATGCCTTCGACAGCGCCGACAACATCATCGGCAACTACCCCCTGACCCTCACGCCCGCCGAGCCACTCACGGACTTCCAGGGCGTGGACGCCAGCGGCACCTGGACGCTGCTCGTGACCGACGAGTTCCCCTCGTCGGACGACGGCACCTTCAACAGCTGGGGCCTGAACATCTACTGCCAGTGAGCTGACCCCACCCGCGGCCCGAGCGTGCCCCACTGCGAGGGGCGCTCTCGGTCCGCACGCACGCAAGCGCCGCGCTGCCCCACGGGGTGGCGCGGCGTTTTCTTTGCTCGTCCGACGATGCGCTTGCGCTCTCCACCGACTCGGCGCTAACCCTCGCGCCCATGACGATCCGCCCCCTCGCCGCTTGGCTCTTGCTCGCGCTGTTCACCTCGACGACCGCCTGCGACGCGGTGGGCGGCCTGCTCGGAGCCGACGGCTCGAAGTCGTCGAAGCAGAGCGCCGACGACGCCGAGGAGGAGAGCGACGAGAGCGAGGACGAGCCCAAGAAGAAGAAGTCCTCGAAGAAGAAGGACGCGAAGAGCGAGCCCTCTGCGACGGCGAGCGCGGCCTCGGGCGACGCGAAGGACTTCCCCACGCCGACGAGCTTCGACGCGCCGCCCATCCTGGCAGGCTCCTTCTCGCGCCTGCGCGTGACGAAGAACGGCAAGGTCGAGGGCGATCAGCTCATCGAGATCCTCAGCGTGGAGGGCGATCAGGTCCGCGTGGAGATCGAGACCCCTGGACCGCAGGGCAACGTGATCGTGCAGGGGCTCGTGAAGGTGCGCGACCGCCGGCGCGCCTCGGGCCTCGACATCCTCGAGGCGAAGCTGAAGACGGGCGCAGGCCCCGTGCTCAGCCTCTCGGGCGCGCAGCTCGGCATGGCGCAGAAGATGCTGCACCAACAGCTCGACATCTTCTCCTACCCGGACGCGGCCGTGGAGAAGCGCCGCGAAGACGTGACCGTGCCCGCAGGCAGCTTCCGCGGCTGCATGATCTACGACCGCGAGGGGCAGGTGCCGATGCTCCAGATGAAGTTCAAGAACAAGACCTGGGTCCACCCCGCCGTGCCGACCAACGGCGTCGTGCGCATCGAGTCGGAGGCCGGCCCGGACAAGTACGTCTACGAGCTCGTCGAGTTCGGCAAGACGGGCGCGAAGGCCTCGCTCTGAGCCACGCTCAGCGCTTGCGTGGCGCGACCGCGGGCGGCCTCGGCGTGGCGGCCACCGCGGGTGGCTGCGGCGTCGAGCTGCCGCGCTTCGCGGTGGCCAGAGGGGGCGTGGAGACCGGCGCCGCCTCGAGCGCGAAGCGCAGGTAGCCCGACTCGAGAAACGCGAAGAGCTTGCCGACGATCTCCTCGCGGTGGCGAGGCTTCGCGTCGCTCGAGGCCTCGAGCAGCACCTCCTTGAGCGCGCCGAGCGTCAGCGTCGCGTAGAAGTCGGCGTCACCGGGCGCGACGATGCCGAGGCCCTGCCCGTCGCGCAGCGCGTCGCCGAGCTGTCTGCGCACGACCTCGTAGAAATCGGCCACCTTCTTCACGAAGGCCGGATCGAGCCCGGCCGCGTAGGAGAGCAGGATGCGCGTGAGCGCAGGGTCGTCGAGGAAGACGGCCACGATCGCGCGGATGTTGTGCTGCACCTGCGCGGGCACGTCGAGCCCGGGATCGACGCGCAGGATCGCCGCCGCGAGGCGCACGAAGAGCCCGTCGACGAGCTCCTCGAGCACGGCGCGTTTGTCCTTGAAGTAGAGGTAGTAGGTGCCCTTCGCGACGCCGGCCGCCGCGCAGACGTCCTCGACCTTCGCGTCGTGGTAGCCCTTCCTGGCGAAGACGTCGCGCGCCGCTCGCAAGAGCTCCTGGCGGCGTTCCTTCTTGTCGACTCGCTCGGTGGCCACGCGCTCCCGCCCGCGCGGGCGATGCTGCCCTCGGCGCGATCGCGGGGACGATGCACGAAGCCTGCGCGCCCGGTCAACGAGCAGCCCACCCGAAGATCGGGCCAGCGCAGGCTCTGCGCCGCGCGGCCGCGTGGGCCGAGGCCACACATTCCGTAACGTCACAAGACGATGCCGTGTTGCCGCTCGCCGGAGGGCTCTGCTAGCACTGACTGACCCATCAGTCAGTCGCTGTGGGGAGGGCGCGCCGAGATGCTTCTCGACCGCCTTCGAGCACCGAGCGCAACGCGAGAGAGCCCCGATGACCCAAGCAGCTTCCCCCCGGACCTCTCCCATCGTCGTCGGCGTCGACGTGGGCTCCACCACCGTGAAGGCCGTGGCCCTCGACCCGGACTCGCTCGAGGTGCTCTGGAGCGACTACCAGCGCCACCACACGAAGCAGCCCGAGAAGGTCGTCGACCTGCTCACCGCCATCGAGGCGAGCTTCCCCCACTCGCCGAAGAGCGCCTGGCGCGTCTTCATGACGGGCTCGGGCGCCTTGCCGCTCTGTCCGTCGCTCGGCGCGAAGTTCGTGCAGGAGGTGAACGCCGTCACGCTCGCGGTCGAGCACCAGCACCCCGACGTGCAGAGCGTGATCGAGCTCGGCGGCCAGGACGCCAAGATCATCATGTTCTCGAGCGATCCGCGCACCGGCGAGAAGACGGCGCAGCCGTCGATGAACGACAAGTGCGCGAGCGGTACGGGCGCGACGATCGACAAGTGCATGATCAAGGTCGGCCTGCCGCCCGAGAAGGCCGTGCTCGTGCACTTCGACGACGAGAAGCTCCACCACGTCGCCGCGAAATGCGGCGTGTTCGCCGAGACCGACATCGTCAACCTGGTGAAGAGCGGCATCCCCTCGCAGGAGATCCTCTGCTCGCTGGCCGACGCGATCGTCCTGCAGAACCTCAGCGTGCTCACGCGCGGCTCGACGCTCAAGCACAAGGTGCTGCTGCTCGGCGGCCCGAACACCTACCTGCCCTTCTTGCAGGAGTGCTGGCGCAAGCGCATCCCCGAGGTCTGGGACGAGCGCGGCTACGACTACCCGAAGGACATCCCGATCGAAGAGCTCATCTTCGTGCCGGAGAACTCGCACCTCTACGCGGCCTTCGGCGCCTGCGTCTACGGCATGGAAGAGGCGCCGGAGGTCGGCCTCTACAAGGGCATGGACGGGCTCGTCGACTACATGAAGAACGGCCGCAAGGCGCGCCTCGGCCAGAGCGCGGGCCCGCCGCTCGCGAAGACGAGCGGTGAGAAGGAGAGCTTCGCGGAGCTCTACCGCATCCCGCGCTTCAGCCCGATGAAGCTCGAAGAGGGCCAGATCGTGCGCGGCGTGATCGGCCTCGACGGCGGCTCCACCTCGTCGAAGGCCGTCATCCTCGACGAGAGCGGCGAGATCGTCTGCAAGGCCTACCAGCTCTCCAAGGGCAACCCGATCCAGGACACCAAGGAGCTGCTCGCGCAGCTCAAGGACTACGTCGAGGGTCAGGGCGCGCGCTTCGAGTGCCTCGGCTTCGGCGCGACGGGCTACGCGGCCGACGTGCTCCAGGAGTGCGTGAAGAGCGACGTGAACATCGTCGAGACGGTCGCGCACATGATGAGCGCGGTGAAGTTCTTCGGCGACGTCGACGTCATCTGCGACATCGGCGGGCAGGACATCAAGGTCCTGTTCATGAAGAACGGCGACATCTCGAACTTCAAGCTCTCCAACTCCTGCTCGGCCGGCAACGGCATGCTGCTGCAGGCGATGGCCGACCAGTTCGGGCTGCCGGTCACCGAGTACGCCGACACCGCCTTCCAGGCCGAGCTCGCGCCCAAGTTCAGCTACGGCTGCGCCGTCTTCCTCGACACCGATCGCGTCAACTTCCAGAAGGAGGGCTTCAGCAAGGAGGAGCTGCTCGCCGGCCTCGCGCAGGTGCTGCCGAAGAACGTCTGGCAGTACGTGGTGCAGATCCCCCGCCTCGCCTCGCTCGGCAGGCGCTTCGTTCTGCAGGGCGGCACGCAGTACAACCTCGCGGCCGTGAAGGCGCAGGTCGACTACATCAAGGAGCGCGTGCCCGACGCAGAGGTCTTCGTGCACCCGCACACCGGCGAGGCCGGCGCGATCGGCGCGGCCTTCGAGACGCTCCGCGTGGTGAAGCGCCGCGGAGCCTCGACCTTCATCGGCATCGATGCGGCGATCGCGCTCGAGTACGAGACGAAGAACGACGAGTCCACCGTCTGTCACTTCTGCCCCAACGAGTGCAAGCGCACCTTCATCGACACCAGCCGGCCCGACGGCAGCACCGCGCGCTACATCGCGGGCTTCTCCTGCGAGAAGGGCACCGTCGAGAGCGAGGAGGCGATGCTGGAGCTCGTGGCCGACCGCAAGAAGGTCGCCAAGCAGTTCCCGAACCTCGTCGACTACGAAGCGAAGCTCGCCTTCCGCCACTTCTACAAGCCGCTGCCGATCCCCGAGGAGGGCAGCCTCATCGACGACGTCGAGGTGAAGAAGGGCTTCTTCGGCATCAAGCGCGTCGCGGTGAAGCGCCCCATCCGCCGCAGCTCGGCCGAGGTCCGCGAGAGGCTGCGCCGCACGCGCATCGGCATGCCGCGCGCGATGAACATGTACTCGACCGCGCCCTACTTCCGGACCTACTTCGAGGCGCTGGGCATCCCCAAGCAGAACGTCGTCTTCAGCGACGAGACGACCGAGGAGATGTGGGTCGAGGGCGGCAAGTACGGCTCGGTCGACCCGTGCTTCCCCTCGAAGGTGTGCCAGGCGCACGTGCACAACCTGCTCTTCCACCAGCACAGCGAGAAGAAGCCGCTCAAGTACATCTTCTTCCCGATCCTCACGCACGTGCCGAGCTTCGGCGAGAACGTGATGGACAAGACGAGCTGCCCCATCGTCGCCGGCGTGCCCGACGTCATGAAGGCGGCCTTCACGAAGGAGGTCGACTTCTTCGCCCAGCGCGGCATCGAGTACCTCGACCCCGCGCTCAGCTTCGCCGAGATGCACTTCACCGCGAAGCGCATGTTCGAGACCTGGGGCCCGCGTCTCGGCGTCACCGAAGACGAGGCCGAGCACGCGCATCGCGAGGCCCTCAAGGCGCTCGCCGCCTACGAGGCCGACGTCATGGAGAAGGGTCGCGCGATCCTCGAGACCGTCGAGCACGAGAACCGCATCGCGATCCTCATGGTGGGCCGGCCCTACCACTCGGATCCGGGGCTCAACCACGGCATCCCCGAGGAGTTCCAGGTCCTCGGCTACCCGATCCTGAGCGTGCGCTCGATCCCGCGCGACATGGAGTACCTGTCACGCTACTTCGAGGGCGAGATCGAGCGCGGCCAGCACCCGCTGGACATCAACGACGTGTGGCCGGAGAACTACTCCGCCAACAGCGCGCAGAAGGTGTGGGCCGTGAAGTTCGCGGCGCGCCACCCGAACGTCGTCGTGCTCGATCTCTCGAGCTTCAAGTGCGGTCACGACGCGCCGACCTACGGCATCGTCGAGAGCATCATCTCGGCGAGCGCGACGCCCTACCAGGCGCTTCACGACATCGACGCGAACAAGCCCGGCGGCTCGATCAAGATCCGCGTGAAGACCTTCGCGCACAGCCTGAAGCTCTACCAAGAGTCGCTGGAGGACCTCGCGCAGAAGAAGAGCGCGCTCGAGCTCTCGGTCGCGAAGAAGCGCCTGGAGCTCATGCAGCTCAAGCTGGCGCAGCTCGCCGAGCGCAAGCAGACCGACCCGGAGCTCGAGGCACAGATCGCGGCCTTCGCCGAGCGCCTCCGCCGCTACGAGGCGCCGCCGAAGAAGCCCGAGCAGCCTCGTGAGCTCGTGCAGCTGAAGCGCAAGACGCCCGACGGGCGGACCGCGGTGGTGGGGCTCGGCCTGGGCGAAGCGGCCCAGGTGAGCGCGGAGTAGGCGCGGGCCGCGAGGCCACGCCGAGAGAGTCACGGCGCTGCGCGATGCGCGCGGCGCCCGAGAGAGCGTCCACGGAAACGTCAGGGAAGAAGAGGAAGACGATGGAGCAGACGGCCGGAACCCACGGGAAGAAGAGCCTGCCGATCATCGGCGCGAAGTCGGGCGCCAAGGAGCCCGCCTCGGGCGCAGCGCACGCCGACATCGAGAAGGAGCTCGAGCTCTTCGAGCAGGCCGAGCGGGAGCGCCTCGGCGTGCGCAAGGAGCGGCGTCAGTGGGTCGACGACATGCTCGACCTCACGATGAAGAAGTCCGAGCGCGATCACGTGACGCTGCTCATCAGCGGCCTCACCGCCGCGCAGGACTTCCTCTGCGAGGGAGCCTTGCGCGGGCTCGGGTACAAGGTCGAGTACATGGGCATGAGCGACAACGCGGGGCTGCAGGCCGGCAAGGAGTTCGGCAACCGCGGTCAGTGCAACCCCACGTACTTCACCGTGGGCGGGCTGGTGAAGCACCTCATCGACCTGCGTGAGAAGACAGGCATGACGAGCGAGGAGATCGTCAAGAACTACGTCTACCTCACCGCTGGCGCCTGCGGCCCCTGCCGCTTCGGCATGTACGTCACCGAGTACCGAAAGGCGCTGCGTGACGCGGGCTTCGACGGCTTCCGCGTGATGCTGTTCCAGCAGCAGGGCGGCCTCTCGCAGGCGACGGGCGAGGACGTCGGGCTCGAGATGAACCCGGCCTTCTTCATTTCGATCATCAAGGCGATCGTCTGCGGCGACGCGCTCAACGCGCTCGCGTACCGCATCCGCCCCTACGAGGTCGTGCCCGGCGCGACGAACCACGCGATGGAGGAGTCGAAGAAGATCCTCTACAAGGCGCTTTACGAGCAGACGAACATCCTCTGGGCGCTCTACAAGTGCCGCCGCGAGTTCGAGAAGGTCGAGGTCGACAAGCTTCGCGCCCGCGCGAAGGTGTCGATCATCGGTGAGTTCTGGGCGATGACGACCGAGGGCGACGGCAACTACGCCCTGCAGAAGTTCCTCGAGAGCGAGGGCTCCGAGAACGACATCCAGCTCACCACGGCGTGGCTGCTCTACAACATCTGGGAGGTCGCCCGCGACACGCGCGAGCGCATGTACCTGAAGGGCGTCGATCACGCGAAGTTCGGCCTCGGCGGCATCGCCGACGAAGAGACCGACCTCGGCGTGGCGCAGCGCCTCGCGACGATGCGCCTCGCCGAGATGGCGCTGCGCGTGGGCTTCCAGGTCTTCGCGTGGCCGGTGGGCCTCTTCGGCTACGAGCTGCCCGACATGGACGAAGTGGCCGAGGTCGCGCACGAGCACTACTCGAACGATCTGCGCGGCGGCGAAGGCCACATGGAGGTCGGCAAGCTCATCGTGAACGTGGTGCACAACAAGGCGCACATGACGCTCAGCGTGAAGCCCTTCGGCTGCATGCCCTCGAGCGGCGTGTCCGACGGCGTGCAGTCGCTCATCACGAACAAGTACCCGGGCACGATCTTCTGCGCGGTGGAGACGAGCGGCGACGGCGCCACGAACTTCTACAGCCGCGTGCAGATGTACATGTTCAAGGCCCGCCTCGCGGCGCAGGAGGAGCTCAAGAAGGCCTACGAGGCCGCGGGCGTCACCGAGGCCCAGGTGCGCGACTTCCTCGCGAAGCACCCCGAGTACGCCTCGCCGCTCTACCACGCGCCGCACACCGCGGCCGGCAGCGCGGCGAACCTCGTGAACGAGATCGCGCCGCTCATCACGATGACGCGCACGGAGCGCGCCGCGAAGCGCGCCAAGGCTGCGGGCACGAAGCTCGCCGCGGCCGTGACGAGCGCGCCCGCCAAGCTCGGCGCCCTCGTCACCTGGGCCAAGGACCCGGAGACGCAGGAGCGCCTGCGCGCCGACGCCGAGGTCGTGGGAGAGCTCGTGCGCGGCAAAGCCAAGGAGCGTTTCGCTCCGCTCGTGGCTCGCCTCGCGGGCAAGGCCTACTTCGAGAACAACCCCGAGGTGCGCCACGTGACGCACCCCGGCGTCGAGAGCTTCGAGATCGCCGCCGAGGAGTGATCGCGACGTTCGCGTGAAGCCGGGCGAATCGCCCGACTGAGAAGGCCGGAGCGCTCCTGGGAGCCTCCGGCCTTCGCCGTCGGGACCGGACGCACGGCTCGACGCGCCGGCCCCTGGGCCGTGCGCACGCGCTCAGCGCGCGGCTTCGACCTTCGACAGCAGCTCGTCGAGCCCGGCCTCGTCGAGCAGGCCGAGGTGGCGCGCGCGCTCGCGCCCCTGCGCGTCGAGCACGACGACGCTGGGCACGTGGTGCAAGCCGCGGAACGGACCCTCGCCGGCGATCGTGGCCGCGTCGGCGAGCGCGACGGGATAGGGCAAGTCGAAGGCGCTCGCGAAGGCCTCGACGAGGATACGGTTCTCGGGCTGCTCGAGCACGACGAGCAGCGCGTTGATGCGCGGCGTGTGGCGACGCACGACGGCGGTGACGAAGCGCACCTGCGCCTGCGAGGCGACGTCGTAGGTGGTGCCGAAGACGAGCAGGGTCGTGCGACCACGCATCGCTTCGCTCGTGGCCTCGCCGCCGCGGATGCTCGGCCAGGCGAACTGGACGGGCGGGCCGAGGGCTTCGGGCGCGATGGGCGCTGGCGGGCTCGGCGCGCCGTGGGGTGGGGCCACGCTGGTGCTCGGACCGCAGCCGAGGGCCGCGCAGAGCGCGAGCAGGGCGACCCAGAGCAGGACCCGCGTGGGGCGTGCCGAGCTCCACGGCGACGAGCCCTGGGCCCGTCGCTGGGGCGCCGGCGCCAGCATCATGAGACGGTGTCGCCGTCGATCTTCGCGGCGAAGAGATCGGCGAAGCCGACCATCGGCGGCGGCAGGTCGGCGCCTCGACGGCGCTGCGCGAGCACGGCGAGCGCCAGCTCCTCGACGACGGGCTTGAGCGGCGTGGGCTCGAGCGCCACGCCGTCGACCAGGGCGCCGGCGAGCGGTGCGTCGCTCGCGCGCAGGATGGGCTCGTGGCGCACCCACACGAAACCTTCGTGTGGTGAGTAGCGACAGGAGAGCACCTGCACGAACTCGGCGTAGAGCGGCGCGACGAGCAGCGCGACGCGCGTGCGATCGCTCGCGACGCCTCGGATCGCCCAGGTGTTGCGGGCCGAGGGCGGGGAGACGTCCTCGCCGAGCGCGCGGCGGATGCGCTCGAGCCTCTCCTTGTCGTGCTCCATCGTGAGCAAGGGCGCGTAGAGCGCGACGCGTGGCACGCCGAGCATCGGCAGATCTTCCTCGAGCGCATCGAGCCAGGCGTCGCGGCCCTCGGGCGAGAGCTCGCCGTAGACCTGAGCTGCGGCGATGGCCGCCGAGGGATCGCTCGCGAGCGCGCCGAGCCACTCGCGCCACGCGGCGAGGATGCGCGGCTCGACCTCAGACACGCGCGCCTCCGGGCTCTGCGAACGCGGCGATGGCGTCGCGCGGTGTTGCTGATGGCTCGAGGCCCAGATCGGCTCGCAGATCCGCGACGAGCTCCTCGAGCTCCGCCTCGCGCTCGGGCGGGGAGGCGAGCACGAGGCGCCCGCCTCGCTCACCGAAGATCGAGCAGAGCCCCTCGCAGGCCTCGACGATGCTCTTCACGTAGACGACCTCGCGTGGCTCGACGACGAGCTCACGCCACACCATCCCGCGGCGCGCTTCTTCGACGCCGAGCACGAAGGATGCGTTGCGCTCTGGCGCTCGGGGCTGCTCTGAAGCGCGAAGCATGGGTCGAAGGACTCCAGCAGAGATCCGCACGGGGATCCAGCGTGGAAGCGACGCCTCGTGCACCGCGCGCGCGCCGCGCGGCGCTCAGGCGTGTTGCACGACGAGCTCTCCACAGGTCTTCCACCGATCACGCCGAGGCGCGCGAGACGCGCGTACACGTCGGTGCACGCTCGCGAGCCCGTGTTCGCGTACCGCTCCCGTGGGCTTCGCGCTTGACAGCCGGAGCACCCGACGAAAGAAGACCCGTGTCGATGCCGCCTCCCGATCACCGCGACGACGAGGCGAAGGACGATCCCTGGGCCGACGAGCCGGATCAGCCCTCGCTCGACGCACCCACCGAGCCGCCTGCGTCACCGGGCGCCGCTGGGCTCGACGTCGAAGGGCCGGCCGGTGAATCCGACGAACCGCTCGAGCTCTGGGATGACGGCGCCGAGGATGCGCGTGAGGGGATCGCCGACGAGGAGCTCGACGCGGAGGAGCTCGCGCTCGTCGACGAGATCCCGGAGGAACGAGGCGCCGGCGCCGAGTCCCCGAGCGGGCTCGGCGAGACACGCGACGACGACGACGACGGATCCTTCGAGGACCGGCCCGCCGATGCCGGGGCGGCCGAGGCGCTCGACGCGATCGACGAGGCGCTCGGCATCGACCTCGTCGACGAGCGCGGTTCGAGGCCGGACGGCGGGGAGGAGGGCACCGGCGAGGAGCCCGAGGTCGACGAAGGCGCGCTGCCGCCACTCGACGCGGACGACGAGGGAGGCGAAGCGCAGCTGGTCGATCCGTCGCTCGAGCTCGGCATGCTGGGCTCGGCCGCGGACGACCGCTGGGAGCTCACCGAGCTCGCGCCTGGGCGCTTTCGTGCGGTCGCGATCGACGGGGAGCTCGTCGTCGCCGGGGGTGACACCTTCCTGCTCCGCCACGCCACGGGCCCCTGGCGCAGGCACGAGCTCGGCGAACAGGTGCTCGCCTGCGCCGCTTCGGATGGGCGCGTGGCGATCGCGACGCCGACGCGTGTGCTCGTCGGCAGCGCAGCCGCGTTCTCCGCATCGGGCCACGCGGAGGAGATCGTCGAGCGCCGCGTGGAGCGCGTCGAGCAGCTCGGCTTCGCGCGCGGAAGGATCTGCTTCGTCGACCGGCACGGCCAGCTCTTCGACCTGGGCGAATCGGGTCAGGTCGAGCTGCTCGAGCGCGAAGTGCTCGCGCTCGCATCGACGGCGGCTGGCATCGTGATGGTGCGGCGCGCAGCCGACGGAGCCGTCTTGCTCGAGCGTCGCCGCGGCGACGACCGAGCGCGGATCGCCTCCGCGCTGCGCATGCCGAGCTCGATGCTCGAGGAGCGAGCGCTGCGGGCCTTCGCGAGCCCTCGCGGCGACGTGGCGCTCGTGTCCGGAGGCCGCGTCGCTTTCTCGCTAGGCGGTGGAGATCGTTTCGCGAGCTCGGCGATCGAGTGCGCCGTGAGCGCGGTCTTCGTCATGCAGGCCGATGCGGTCTCTCTTGCGGTCGCCTCGAGAGAGCCGGCCGGGCTCGTGCTGCGCCTGCCGGCGGAGCGCGCGAGCGCCGAGACGGCTGCCACGCTGCCGATGGAGCTCGGTGAGGAGGAGCCTGTCGGGCTGGTCTGGGACGCCGCGCGCGACGCCTTCCTCCTCGCGACGCCTCAGGGTTTGTACGAGCTGCGACGCAGCGCCGCGCACTGAGGTCGCGCGGGTAGAGCGTTCGCCCCGAGGCGCCAGCGCAGCCGAGCTGCGGTCGCCGCCTCAGTGCGTGTCGACGAGCTCGGCGTGCAGAGCGCGCTGCGCGTCGTCGGCGCGCTCGGTCGGCACGACGGCGCCCAGCCGGAGCGGGCCCGCGGAGATCTGCCGAGGCTCACAACCCGCGGCGCGCAAGGCGGCGAGGAAGCGTCGCAAGGGCTCGGCAGAGCCGGAGAGGCCGTCGCCCACGACGCTCACGACCGCGATGCCGGTCTCGATCTTCGCGGAAGGGAAGGCTCGCCGCACGCTCTGCATCGCCGCCTCGGGCGAGGGCACGTTGGTGAGCGGCAGGATGAAGCTCGCGCCGCGCGGGGTCGCGACGAGCTCCTTGAAGGAGAGCCCGATCTGACCGAGCTCGTCGACCAAGGCGCCGAGCTCCGCGTCGACCTCGACGAGCAGGGCCTTCGCCTCGACGGCGACGGCGCGCGCGGAGGGCCGCGCGTGTACGTGCAGCGGGCGCACCACGGTCTCGCGGCGCTCGTCGAAGGTCGAGCGTGCGTGCAGCACGATGCCGCTGCGACGAGCCCACTCGATGGCCTGAGCGCACAGCACCTTCGCGCCGCTCTCGCTCATCTCCTGCAGGATCGCGAGGTCGAGCTCGGGCAGATGCCGCGCGCCCTCGACCACGCGTGGGTCCGCGGAGTAGACGCCGTCGACGTCGCTGTAGATCTCGCAGCGCTCCGCCCCGAGCGCCGCCGCGAGGGCGACGGCCGTGGTGTCGGAGCCGCCCCGGCCGAGCGTCGTGATCTCACGTCGGTAGCTCATGCCCTGGTAACCCGCCACGATCACGACCTGCCCGCGGTGGAGCTCGTCTTCGATCCGGTGCGGCCTCACCTCGATGATGCGCGCGTCGAAGTGTCGGTCGTTGGTGAGGATGCCCGACTGCGATCCCGTGAAAGAGATCGCGGGCACGCCGCGCGCTTGGATCGCGATCGAGAGGAGCGACATCGTGACGCGCTCGCCGGTCGACAGCAGCATGTCGAGCTCACGCCTCGTGGGCTCGGAGCGCGAGCCCTCGAGGGTCGAGGCCTCGTGGGCGAGCGACAGCAGCGAGTCGGTCGTCTTGCCCATGGCGCTGACGACGACGACGACGTCGTGGCCGGAGCGGCGCGCGGCCACGACCTTGTCGGCGACGCGCCCGATCTTGGCGACGTCGGCGACCGAGGAGCCGCCGTACTTCTGGACGATGACGCTGCGACGCCCGGACTGCGCTGCGTTGCGGGGCGCCTCGGAGGGCGTGTTCGAGTCCGACCGAGGCTCGCTCGGAGCCGCTCCAGAGACCGATGCGAGGTCCACGTCGAGGCGCTACCACGCCTCCGGCGAACGGGCCAACTCCGCGGGCACGCGATGCGCGTGCCTCAGTCCCCCGACGCGAGGCTCTCGTAGAGCGAGGCCTCGTCGAGCCGGCCTTCGGCGCGCGCCGTCTCGGCCAGGCGCTTCAGCACGGCGCTCCGGCGCAGCTTCCACGCCGCATGCAGCTCGACCGGCGCTTCGTCGAGCCTCGCCGAGACGAGCGCGAGCAGGTCGAGATCGCGCCCGAGCCGCTCGAGGACGCCGGCGAGCTGCTCGGCCACGAGCTCGCTGTGGGGGTCCGCGCGTAGCTTCTGGCTGAGCTGCTCGACGAGCTGCTCGTCGTCGGCCTGCGCGTCGTCGTCGGCGGCGAGCGCGACCGAGCCGGCCAGGGCCTCGGGAACGGCGGCAGTCGGCACTCCTGGCGCCGGCTCGGCGGCCTCGGGACGCTCGGCCGAGGCTCGGGGTGCCGCAGCCGGAGGCGCCGGCTCGGCGCGCGCAGCGACCTGGGCTCGTTCGAGGCGCTCGTCGACGAGCGCGCGCAGCTTGCGAGTGCGGCCGCTGGAGCTGGGCGCGATGCGCAGCGACAGCGCGAGGCAGCGCTCTGCGGCGCGCGCGTCGTCGAGCTGCTCCGCAGAGAGGCTCGCCGCGCTCTCGAGCGCGCGAGCGAGCTGTACGGCTGCCTCCGGGGCGAGTGAGCCCGCGCGCTGCTCCGCGATCTCGCGCAGGCGCTCGAGCGCTCGGCCCGCGCCCACACGATCACCGAGCTCCGCGCGCCACCCGGCCTCGAGCAGGCGCGCCTCTGGCGCCCTCTCCGCGGTCGGCGGCAGCACGGCGACGCGCGCGACGGCGGCGGAGCGGTCCTGAGCGACCGCGACGAGCGCCTTCCCGAGCTCGATCGCGACCTCCCCAGAGGCGTCGTTCTTGCCGACCTCGAGCGTCGCGGCGCGCGCGAGCAGGTCGAGCGCGCGAGCGCTGCGACCGAGCTCGGAGAGCGTGCGCGCGAGACCGACCAGCGCCGGGATGCTGCGAGGCGCCCAGCGGATCGAGCGCTCGAAGCGCGCTCGGGCGGCGTCCAAGAAGCCACGCAGACGGAGCGCTTCGGCTGCCCGACGCGCCACCTCGTGACGCGCCACGTGGCCCTCGGCGCTGAGCTCGAGATGGTCGGCGTCGGCGATCGCGCCGCGCAGATCGCCTCGGCCGAGGCGCGCCTCGAAGCGCGCCCAGCGCGCGCCCTCGAGCGAGGGGTCGCGCAGCAGCGCGTTCTCGATGGCCTCGTCGCGGGAGGCGTCGAGCGGCGCGAGCTGCGCCGCGCGCAGCCAAGCCCGCGCGGCGAGCGCGCCCCAGGTCTCCTCGGCCGCAGCGCGCGCCGCCGCCGCGTAGGCCGCCTCGGGCTCACCCACCGCCTCGAGCACCTCGCTACCGAGCAGCCCCGCGTCGACCGCGCCCATCACGTCGACCAGGGTGGAGAGCGCTGCCTCGGGCCTCTCGAACACGCGCAGGTCGAGCTCGGCGAGCGCACGCGCGATATCGGGGTGTCGCGGCGCCAGCTCGAGCGCACCCAAATAGGCTCGGCGCGCGGCGTCGTGATCTCCTGCGCCGAGCGCGCGGTCGGCGTTCGCGGTGAGCTCGATACGCTCGAGCGCGCTGAGCACGCGCGGCGAGAGCGGCGCCTCCGGCTCGTCGACGCGCACCGTCCAGCCGAGGCGTCCTGCGTGTGCGGCGTCGAGGTCGAGCGCGAGCTCCGCACCTTCGGTCGACGGCACGCGCGCTCCAGACAAGGGCCACGCCCGACGCGCGAGCTGCCCCAGTGGATCTCTGAGGATCACCGCGCCGCCGACCAGCTCCGCCAGGCCGCGAGTCGCCTGCGCGAGCGCACGCAGCGCGAGCGCCTGCGCCGGTTCGCGCAGACCCTCACCACGAGGCGCGGCGATGAGCAGGCGCAGATCGGCGGCGAGCGGCGCCGCGTAGAGGTCGAAGGCGAGCGACAGCTGCGCCGTGGCGATCCCGACGAACACACCTCCCTCGATGGTGGAGAGCGTGACGCGCGGCGTGGCGCCGAAGAGTCCGGTGAGGCGCGGCCCGAGCCAGCGCGCGAGCGAGGTGAGATCGACCTCGAGCTTGCCACTCGCGAGCCTCCCCCGCCGGTGACGGAAGCGAGCGACCCCACCGCCGAGATCGAGCGGGAAGCGCAGCCCCTCGAGCACGGCTGCGCCCTCCGTCCAGCGGATGGGGCCGATCCAGAAGGGGTGCTCGATCTCCAGCGCGAGCCTGCCTCGAGCAGCGGCGAGGCGCAGCCTCGGCTGGTCCGGCTCGACGCGAGGCGGCTCACGCGGCGCGTCCCCCTTCGTTCGCGGGAGTCGCAGCCGGCCGGAAGCGTCTCGGGCGGCGCGTCTCTGCCCAGCGATCACGGGACACAGCGTAGCAAGCGAGCCCGAAGCGACGCGAGTTTCGGGCTCGAGACCGTGACGGACGCACGAAGCCCCCGCGTGGCGGGGGCTTCCGGGAGGGGCTCGACGCGCGGCCCCGCGTGGTCGCGGTGCCGTGGGGCTCGGCTCAGACGTCGCCCTTGGCGATCTTGTCCTTCATCTTCGTGATGAGGGCCGGGAAGCCGTCCTTCTTGATGATGCGCCCGAACTGGCCCTTGTAGCTCGAGACGAGGCTGATCTCGTCGGTGATGATGTCCTTCACGCGCCACTTGCCGTCGCGCTGGACCATCGAGAAGTCGATGGCGATCGGCTCCTCGCGTTTGTCCGTCTTGTGGACGGCGCGGGTCTTCACGATCATCACCGACCCGTCGCCCATGGCCTTCTCGGACAGGTACTCGATGTTGAAGTCGAGGGTCTTCTTGAGGTTCTTCTCGTAGGAGCGGCGCACGAGCTGCGTGAGCAGGTCGGCGAACTCGGTCTGCTGCTCCGGCTTCAGCTTGGCCCACTCCTCACCGAGCGAGTCCTCCGCGAGGCGCTGGTAGTCGAGCATCTCGTCGAACACCGCCGCGATCTTCTTCTTGCTGGCGTCGTCGCTCTTCTGGAGCAGCTGGAAGAGCTCGGTCTGCTTCGACCTCACGGTGTCGGTCGCCGGCCCAGCCCAGGCCGAGGCCGAGAACACCAACGTGGAGAGGGCGAGCAGGAGCGGGAGGATTCGGCGCTTCACGAGATCTCCTTGGCTTCGGGGGGAAGCGAGAGCGGTCGGGCGGGTTGTACGCAGGGGTGGGCAGGTTCTTCCCACCAGACCGGAGAGCTGCGGTGGGGGACGGGGAGGCAGACGGCCCGCGACGGGGGCCTATTCAAGCCCGCGCACCCTGGCATACTCCCCCACCGATGCCAGCGTCGGCTGCTCAGGCACGTGGTTGGGCGCTCGCCCTGCTCGCTCTCGCCGCGCTCGGGCTCGCCTTCGCCCTCGGCCACTGGGCCGCTCGCCCCGCCGAGCGTGGCGCAGCCCGCGAGCGTGACGTCACGCTGATGGTGGATCCCTCGGCGGTTCGTCTGCTCCCCGATGCGTCGCTGCGCCTCGAGCCTCTGCCTCCGATGAGCTCGGCTTCGGCGCCCTGACGACGAAGCGAGCTCCCCCACCCTCCCGATCGAGCACCTCGATGCGCCACCCGTGCGCCTCGACGATGCGGCGTACGACCGCGAGGCCGATGCCGGTGCCCTTCGAGCGCGTCGAGTAGAAGGCATCGAAGATCCTCGCCTTCGCTTCGGGCGCGATGCCAGGCCCACGATCGCGCACCTCGAGCACGACCTCGTCGCCGTCGAGGCCGACCTCGAGCTCCACCTCACTGCCCGCAGCGCTCGCCTGGATCGCGTTGCGCACGAGGTTCCACAGGAGCTGGCGCAGCTGTGCTGGGTCGGCCTCCAGCGGCGCCGACGCGCTGGCTGAGGCGCTGAGCGCGACGTCGGTGCCTCGGCCGGTCCGCGACGCGAGCGTCGCCACCTCTCTCGCGACCTCGGCTGCATCGAGCGGCGAGAGCTCCAGCGGCCGAGGGCGCGCGAGCTCGAGCATGTCGGAGACGAGCGCGTCGAGGCGCTCGGTCTCCCTGCGCACCAGATCGCAGAGCTCGCGGTCTTCTGCGCCGAGCGCGGGGCTCTCTCGGAGCAGCTCGATCGACCCGGCGATCGCGCCGAGCGGGTTGCGGATCTCGTGGGCCAGGCCGGCCGCCACACGCCCGAGCACCGCGAGCTTCTCGGCCTCCTCGGCGCGCGCGTTGGCCTCGGCGAGACTCGTGTCGGTCGAGCGCAAGCGCTCGGCGAGGTAGGCGGCGAGCCCGGTGACGAGCGCGAGCGCGGCGAGGTTCGCGACGAGCGGGAAGCCCATCGCGCGTAGCTCCGTGACGTAGGCCTCCGGGTTCTGGTCGGGTGGCGTCGGTAGGAGATCGAGCAGGAAGCCGAGCGCGAGCGCGAGGTACGAGGTCGCCGCCGCTCCGTAGGCGACGATCCCACCGCGCAGCCCGAGCACGATGGCTCCCGAGAGACAGCTCAAGCCGTAGAGCGAGGTCGCGCCGCTCGTGATGCCACCCGAGACGTAGACGAACGCGGTCCACCCGAGCTGGTCGGTCACGAGCTGCAGCTGCGCCACCGTACGCAGCCCCACCTCGGAGCGCAGGAGCCAGACGTAGAGCCCGGCGAGACCGTAGGCGCTCGCGACGGTGACGAAGGCGACCTGCGCCGAGAAGCCGTCCGGCGCCTGACCGCGCAGGTAGACCAGCGCGAGCACCGCGAGGAGCACGGTGAGCACGCCGAGACGCAGGCCCGCGAGGCGCGTGAGGCGCGACGCGAGCTCTGCATCCGAGGGCGCCCGCGAAGCCGGTGGGGCGCCCGCTCGTGAGGCCTCGCTCAATCGGCCTTGATCTTGCCGGCGAGGTCGAAGATCGGCAGGTACATCGACACGAGCACCGTCCCGACCATGCCGCCGATGATGACCATCAGGATCGGCTCGAGCATCGACGTGAGCGCGGCGACGGCGACGTCGACCTCGTCTTCGTAGAAGTCGGCGATCTTGTTGAGCATCGTGTCGAGCGCGCCGGTCTGCTCACCGACGCCGACCATCTGCACGACCATGCTCGGGAACACGTTCGCCTCGCGCAATGGGTCGGCGAGGTTGCGGCCCTCCGCGATGCGCGCACGCGCGAACATGAGGCCCTCCTCGATGATCACGTTGCCCGCGGTCTTCGCGACGATGTCGAGCGCGTCGAGGATCGGCACGCCCGAGCTGAGCAGCGTGCCCAGCGTGCGCGTGAAGCGCGCGACGGCGATCTTCTGGAGCGTCGGCCCCATGACCGGCAGCTTGAGCAGGGTCTTGTGGACGAGCCGCTTACCCGGGCGCGACTTGTAGAAGAAGATGAAGCCCGTGACGCTGCCGATGGCCAAGAGCACGAGCAGCGGCAGCCACGAGATGAAGCCCCGCGACAGCATGATCACGAACTTGGTGATCGCGGGCAGGCCGTCCTTGGCGCCGAATTCGGCGAACATGTTCTCGAAGGCCGGGATGACCCAGCCGAGGAGGACCGTCATGACGCCGATCATGATGAAGATGACGATCGTGGGGTACGAGAGCGCACCCTTGATCTGGCGGACGAGCTTGACGTTCTTCTCGATGTAGACCGCGAGGCGGTTCAGGATCGTGTCGAGGATGCCGCCGACCTCACCCGCCTGCACGAGGTTGGTGAAGAGGTCGTCGAAGATCTTCGGGTGGCGGCGGAGCGCGTCGCTGAAGGTCGCGCCCTGCTCGACCGTCGACTTGATGTCGCGCAAGACGCCCTGGAAGTACTTGTTCGGCTCCTGGTTCGCGAGGATCTCCAGGCACTGCACGAGCGGCAGGCCTGCGTCGATCATCGTGGCGAACTGGCGGATGAACTTGACGAGATCCTTCGAGTCGACGCCGCTGCCGAGCTGGAAGTTCATGCTGAACTTCTTCGACACCTTCGTCGGGTTCAGCTGCTGCGCGCGCAGGCGGGCGTGCACGGCCGCTTCCGTGTCGGCCTCCATCGTGCCCTTGCGCATCTCGCCCATGCGCCCACGGGCTTCCCAAGCGAACTCGGCCATGTGTCAGGACCTCAGCGTCGCAGGATACGCGCGCGGGGCCCGCCCGGTAAAGTCGACGGCTCTCCTCGGGCGAGCTATCGAGCCCACATGGTGCGCGGCGACCGAGCTCCGGGGGGCACGAACCCCGACCCAGCCGGGGGGCCGCCTCGCCCAGCGCGCTCCGTCGCCTTCGACGCGATCGCCGAGCGCGTGGTCCGGCACCACGGCGCGGCACCTGCCTCCACCGTCGCAGCTCGCGCGCTCGTCGGTGGCTCTCCGAGGCGCCAAGCCGGCGCGGCCGGGCGCCTGTTCCCGTCGGAGGCGGCCCCGGCCGCGAGCGTCGAGACCATCTTCGACCTCGCGTCGGTGACCAAACCCTTCGTCGCTGCGACCGCCGCGCGCCTCGCGCGTCGCGGTGAGCTCTCGCTCGACGAGCCGCTCGGCGCGCTCGTCCCAAGTCTCGCGAGCACCCCCTCGGCAGACGCGCCGCTCATCCATCTGCTCGCGCACCGCGCCGGCCTGCGCGCGCACATCGAGCTCTTCGCGCCCAAACGCGAGGGAGGCGAGGTGCATCTCCACGAGGCCGAGCAGGTGGCGGCCGGCTCGAGGAGGCCCGAGTGCACGGGTCCGCGGCCGGAGGAGGGCTACGAGCCGCTCTACAGCGACATGGGCTACTTGCTCGTCGGCCTCGCGCTCGAGGCGCGCTCCGGCCTCCCGCTCGACGAGCTCGTGCGTCGCGAGGTGCTCGCGCCGCTCGGTCTCGAGGCGCTCGTCGGCTCCGCGCGCCAGCTGCGTCGCGCGATGCCGGACTTCGACGCGCGCGTCGCGCCCACCGAAGTGCAGAGCTTCCGCGGCGGCGTCGTGCGCGGCGTGGTGCACGACGAGAACGCGTGGTCCTTGTTCGACGACGCCGCTGCTGGGCACGCAGGGCTGTTCGGCCTCGCAGAGGGCGTGCTCGGCTTCGGGGAGGCGCTCTTGCGCGGCCTCGCGGGCGACGAGGGCTGGCTCGGGCCGCAGGATCTCGAGCCGCTCGTGCGCCCGCGCCCGGGAGGGTCGTTGCGCGCGGGCTTCGACGGCAAGAGCGGGCCCACGCCCTCCTGCGGCAGCCGCCTCGGTGATCGCACCGTGGGTCACCTGGGCTTCACGGGCACGAGCCTCTGGATCGACCCCGACCTCGGCTTCGCAGGCGTCTTGCTGAGCAACCGCGTGCACCCGACGCGCGAGCACCTCGCGATCCGCGCCGCGCGCCCCGATGCCTACGACCGCATGTTCGACGCCGTGGCCGGGTCGTCGGCAGGTGGTAGCCTCCCCCGGTGACGACCGAGCAGCCAGGACTCGCGCTCGTGCCCGAGGTCGAACCCCTGGCCGTGCCGAAGGCCGAACGCCCGCGAGCCCGCCAAGGTCAGCGCTTCGTGCTCGCCTACGCGACGACCTTCCTCGTCATCGGCAGCTACCTCTGGGTGAAGCTGCGGGGCAGGTTCCTCGGCCCGGCCTGGCTCGAGGCGCGCATGGAGGTCATCCATACGCGCAACGCGCGCCGCGTGCTCACGACGATCGTCGAGCTACAGGGGCTGTTCATCAAGGTCGGGCAGCTCCTCAGCGTGCTCGCGAACTTCCTCCCGGCTCCCTTCCGCAGCGGGCTCTCCGCGCTGCAGGATCGTGTGCCTCCCCGCCCCACGGGCGAGATCCGCGCGCGCATCGAGGGCGATCTCGGCGCCCCGATCGACGAGCTTTTCGCCTCCTTCGACGACGCGCCGCTCGCGAGCGCCTCGCTCGGGCAGGTGCACTCGGCCTACCTGCACGACGGCAGGCGCGTCGCCGTGAAGGTGCAGCACGCCGACATCGACGAGGTCGTGAAGAAGGATCTGTCGACGATCCGCAGCATCATGAACATCGTCGCGCTCTTTCTCCCGGCGAAGAACCTCGACGTCTACTACCGACAGCTGCGCTCGATGATCCAGGAGGAGCTCGACTTCGAGCGCGAGGCCTCGAACATCGACCGCATCATGCGCCAGTTCGAGGGCGACCCGACGGTGCTCTTCCCTCGCCCGATCGAGGGCAAGTGCACGAAGCGCGTGATGACGACGACCTTCGTGCAGGGCATCCAGATCGGCGACATGGCCAAGCTCGACGCGGCGGGCATCGACCGGCCCGCGCTCGCGCGCAAGATCGTCGAGTCCTTCTGCAAGATGGTCTTCGTCGAGGGCGTCTACCACGCCGATCCCCACCCCGGGAACATGCTCGCCGGGCCGAACGGCGAGCTCGTGCTGCTCGATTTCGGTGCCGTCGCCGAGCTCTCGCGCGAGATGCGCGAGGGCATCCCCGAGTTCCTGGAGGGCGTCATCCGCCGCGACACCGAGCGGCTCATCAAGGCCCTCAAGAAGATGGGCTTCATCTCGCGCGGCGCCGACGACACGATGAGCGAGCGCGTGGTGGAGTTCTTCCACGAGCGCTTCCAGGAGGAAGTGAAGCTCGAGAGCTTCAACCTCAAGGACATCAAGGTCGACCCTCAGCGCGGGCTCGAGAACCTGATGAGCCTGCGCAAGATGAACATCGGTCTGCGGGAGCTCTCCGAGGCCTTCCACGTGCCGCGCGACTGGGTCTACCTCGAGCGCACGCTGCTGCTGCTCACCGGCGTGTGCACGCAGCTCGATCCGGAGATGAACCCGATCGAGACGATCCGCCCGTATCTCGAGCGCTTCGTGCTCGGCAACCGCGACTGGGCGCAGATCGCGCTCGAGGCCGCGAAGGACATGGTCCTCAAGGCGGTGACCCTGCCGGAGGACATGCGCAAGTACCTCGCCAAGGCCAACCGCGGCGAGGTCGAGGTGAAGGTGCGCGACCTCTCGCGCGCGATCGGCGTCGTCTACTCCGGCATCCGCCAGCTCGTGCTCGCGCTCTTCGCGATCGCGCTCGGCGCCGGCGCGCTCCAGCTGCACCTCGCGGGCCAGGCCGAGCTCGCGCGCTGGCTGGCCTGGGGCTCGGGCGGCGCCTCTGCGCTCACGCTCCTCTCGATGCTGCTCGTGCGTTCGCGGTGAGACGCGAGCCGAGCCGTGCTAATCGCCGGGCACGATGACGATCACCCGGGCGGACCTGGAGCTACAGCTCGCCGAAGCGAAGGCGCTCGCGAAAGACGCCCGTCGGCAGAAGATCGAGGCCGAAGAAGCCGGTGACGGCGACGCGCACGCGCTCGCGCTCGAGGCGATCGACGCCGCGGTCGCTCGCGAGGAGCTCGTCCGCATCGCGCTCGCCGTCTTCGACGCCACCGGCGGCGAATACGGCGTGGTGGTGATGGACGACCGCGTCGTCGGCACCGTCGCCGTGAAGCTCCCGCCGGGCACCACCCGCGAAGAGCGCGAGAAGCGCATCGCCGCCGTGCTCGGCGAGCCCTTGCTCGCGGCGGCGAGCTCGGCCGACGCCGTGCCCGCAGCCGCGCCCTCGCGCTTCGTCATCGAGCGCCCGGGCCGCGACGCCGAGGGGCGCACGGTGCTCGACGTGCGCGGCAAGCTCGAGGGAGGGCGAGCCGTACCCGCGCTGCGCCCGCCCAAGCGCTGAGCACGACCGAGCGCCGACTCCGCCCGAGCGCTCAGCGCGCCCGAGCGCCGACAGGGCCCTCAGCGAGCGCGCTCGCGCACCGCACGCGCTCGCTCGGCGCTGTCGGGGTGGGTGCTGAGCAGCTCAGGCACGGGCTGCGACTCGAGGCTCTCGAGGAAGCGCGCGAGCCCGCTCGCGTCGCGCCCACTGCGCGCGAGCAGCTCGACGGCGAAGGCGTCGGCTTCGTCTTCCATGCCCCGGCTGTAGGCGAGCGAGCTGAGGTGGCTCGCACCTCCGAGCAGCAAGGCGATCCGTGCGTCGTCGCCCCCGACGAAGATCCCGAAGGCGATCGCGACCGCGTGCTCGCGCGCCATCGCGCGGATGCCGTGCCGGCGCACGGCGTGCCCCAGCTCGTGCGCGAGCACCCCGCGCACGATATCGTCGTCGTCACCGGCGCGCTCGAGCAGCCCCGTCAGCACGAAGACCTGACCCCCGGGCAGCGCGAAGGCGTTCACCTGCTCGCTGCCGAGCACGTGCAGCTCGAGCGCCTCGAGCCGCGCGCGCTCCTCGGGCTTGAGCGCCGCGACGACCTCGTCGAAGAGCCGCCGTGCACGCGCGTCGTCCTCGGGCTTCGCCTCGCCCGAGCCGAACTGCGCCGCCACCGACGAAGCTGCCGCCTTGCCGAGCTGGGCGTCCACGCTCGAGGGCAGCTCCCCCGCCACACGCTCGGCGGCGCAGCTCGCCCCACGCAAGAGCCCCCAGCCCACCAGGACGAGCACGGCGAGCACCACCAGGAGCTCCTTCAAGCTGCGAGAACCCGACTGACTGGCGACGAAACCGCCGGGGAGAGGTGCGCTGGCCGAGGGCCCTTCCGTGGTGAGCACAAGTTCGTTATAGCTCCGCTCGCGCTGACGAGCCGTCCTCCGACCGCGAGCGCACTCGAACCATGCAACACATCATCAAGTACGAGCCGTCGTTCCCGATGTTGCAGGTGCAGCTCGCGCCGCAAGAGGTCCTCATCGCCGAGGCCGGCACGATGGTCGCCCGCGCCTCGCACGTGCAGATGGAGGTCAAGCTGAACGCAGGGCGTTCGCCTGGCTTCTTCGCGAAGCTGAAGGCGGTGATGATCGCCCTCATCCGCAAGTTCGTCGGCGGCGACACCTTCTTCGTGAACCACTTCAGCTCGCCGCAAGGCGGCTGGGTGTGGCTCGCGCCGCCGCTCTCCGGCTCGATGAAACACATCCCGATGCAGGGCCAGGCGCTCATCATGAACGCCGGCGCCTACGTCGCGAGCGCCGGCGAGGTGGACCTCAAGATGCGCTGGGGCGGGCTGCGCTCGATCCTCGCGAAGGAGGGCGCGTTCTTCGTCGAGGCCTCGGGCCAGGGCGACCTCTGGATCACCAGCTACGGCGCGATCGACGAGGTCTGGGTCAACGGCTCGTACATCGTCGACAACGGCCACCTCGTCGCCTTCGACTCGACGCTCAACTTCAACATCCGCTCCGCCGGCGGTGGGCTCATGGGCTTCATGGCCTCGGGCGAAGGCCTCGTCTGCGAGTTCACCGGCCAAGGCCGCGTGCTCATCCAGTCGCGCAATACGAGCGCGCTCGTCGACTGGGTCAGCCGCATGTTGCCTTGAGTCCGCCAGGCCCACGCGCTCCCCGAGAGCGCGTGGCCCGCGCTGCGCCCCCGCTCCTCTCGATTCGTCACGCCACGCACACGATCCAAGCCATGCAGATCAACCTCCTCTACCGACCGTCCCAGTCCCTCGCCCAGGTGTGGCTCGCGCCCAACGAAGCGGTCGTCGCGGAGAGCGGCGCGATGGTGGGCATGACCCCGAACGTCGTGATGCAGACGCAGTCCGGCGGCCTGATGAGCGGCCTCAAGCGCATGTTCGGCGGCGAGTCCTTCTTCCGGAACACCTTCGTGGCGCAGGGTGGCCAGGGTGAGGTGCTCTTCGCGACCCCGCTCTGCGGCGACATGGTCGTCGTCGAGGCCGGGCAGCGTCAGTGGTGCATCCAGAACAGCGCCTACGTCGCCTCGAGCCCCACGGTCGAGGTGAAGACCAAAGCAGGCGGCGTGAAGGGCTTCTTCTCGGGCGCGGGCTTCTTCGTGCTCGAGACGCAGGGCCAGGGTCAGGTCCTGCTCGGCTCCTTCGGCGCCATCGAGCCGGTCCAGGTCGACGGCAGCATGGTCATCGACACCGGCCACATCGTCGCCTGGGAGGCCCACCTCCAGTACCAGGTCACGAAGTCCGGCTCGGGCTGGATCGCTTCGTTCCTCTCGGGCGAGGGCCTCGTGTGCACCTTCCAGGGCCAAGGCACCGTCTTCGTCCAGTCCCGCAACGCCGCCGAGTACGGTTCCACCGTCGGCGCGATGTTGCCCGCACGCCAGAGCTGAAGGAGTCCACCGTGCAGAGCGAAATCCGACACAACCCCGATTTCGGCCTCGTCCGCGTGGTCTTCGATCAGCCGGGCGAGCAGGTCATCACCGAGGCCGGTGCGATGGTGGCGCGCGACACCGCCATCGACATGAAGACGAACATGCAGGGCGGCCTCGGCGGCGCGCTCAAGCGCAAGCTGCTCGGTGGGGAGAGCCTCTTCCAGAACACCTTCACGGCCACGGCGCCCGGGCAGTCGATCTGGATCGCCCCGCCCTCCGAAGGTGCGGTCGAGGTCATCAACCTGCAGCCCGGCATGGAGATCTTCATGCAGTCGGGCGCCTACCTCGCCAGCACCCCCGGCGTGACGCTCGACACCAAGTGGCAGGGCGCGAAGGGCTTCTTCTCGGGCGGCCTCTTCCTCATCCGAGCCTACGGCCAGGGCCAGATCTGGTTCTCTTCCTACGGCGGCCTGCACGCGGTCGACCTCGGACAGCAGTACAGCGGCTACATCTGCGACAACTCGCACATGGTCGCGTTCACGGCGGGCCTCCAGTACAACGTGTCGAAGCTCGGCGGGCTCAAGAGCCTGTTCTTCTCGGGCGAGGGCCTGGTGTGCAACTTCCAGGGCCAGGGGCGCCTGTGGATGCAGACGCGCAACCCAGGCTCGCTCGCGTCCTTCCTGCACCCCTTCCGCCCCGTGAAATCGAACTGATCTGGCCGAGCTTGCTCGACGCCTCCACCGATCGTTAGAGTAGACTCCGCCTCCGGCGCACGGCCATGTGGAAGCTCACGATCGAGGACGACGAGCAGGCGCAGATCTCGCTCCAGCTCGCTCACGACGAGTACTCGGTCGGTCGAGCCGACTCGAGCGCGATTCGCCTCACCGATCGCAACGTCTCGCGCAAGCACGCGGTGCTGAGGCGCAGCGGCGACGGCTGGCTCGTCGTCGACGTCGACAGCTACAACGGCACCTACGTCAACGGCCTGCGCGTCGTCGGTGAGCAGCTCGTCTCGCACGGCGACGTCGTGCAGCTCGGCGACTACCGCCTCGAGTTCACCGACGAAGCGAAGCTCGCGCCGCCGAGCCCCGAGGCCGCGCCCGCGCCGCTGCCGGTGCACCACCGCCCCGACCGCCTCGTGGTCGTGGTGGGCCCGCAGCCCGGCCAGGAGTTCTTCCTCGATCGCGAGCACTTCACGATCGGCCGCTCGGAAGACGCGCACATCTCGATCAACCACAGCTCGGTGAGCCGGATCCACGCCGAGCTCTACGCGCTCGGCGGCGGGCGCTTCGAGATCATCGACCGCGGCAGCGCCAACGGCCTGCGCATCAACGGCCAAGAGGTGAAGCGCGGCCTGCTCGAGGCCGGCGACGCGCTCGAGCTCGGCGACGTGCGCCTGCGCTTCGTCGGCGCCGGCAAGATCTTCCGCCCGGGCTTCGACCGCAGCCAGGCGCTGCCAGCGATCACCGGGCTCGACCCCTCGGGCAACGGCCAGGCGCGCAAGCCCGGCAGCTCCAGCCTGGTGAAGATGGTCGCCATCGGCGCGCTGCTCGGCGTGATCGGCGTCGCCGCGGTCGGGGCCTACCTCGCGACGCGCCCGGTCACCCCGGCCGGCGCGAGCCCGAGCGCCACGGTCGAGGCCGAGGTCGACCCTGGGCGCGTGGCGCTCGACGAAGCGAAGGCCTTCGCCGAGGCCGGAGAGCTCGAGAAAGCGCACGAGAAGATCGCCACCATCCCCGAGAGCTCAGCCGCACGCGACGACGAGGCGGTGCGCGCGATCGAGGGCACGTGGGCGGATTCGCTCTTCAAGCGCTTCGACGAGACCGAAGATCGCGAAGAGAAGCGCGCGCTCGTCTACCGCATCGCCTCCACGCCGACGGTCGACCCGGAGCGCCGCAAGCGCGCAGTCGCCCTCCTCAAGGAGATCGACCCCGACGCGGTCGAGCCCGAGCTCGTGCCGGGCGGCGGCAAGTGGACGCCCCCTCCCGGGTGGACGCCGCCCACCGCGACCGCGAAGCCGAGCGCGAAGCCCGCCGGCTCGGGCGACGTCGGGCGCACCGCCCTGAAAGACCCTCAGGGCGCGATCGACGCCCTGCTCCCGAGGCTCGGAACGGGTACACTCACCGAGAACGAGCTTCGCATGCTGATCGGGCTCTGCATCCAGAAGAACAACCCGGCCTGCCGCAACCAGGCCTCGGCGGAGCTCAGCAAGCTCCGCAAGCAACAACAGCAGAACTGATCCGCGCTTCCGGCCCGGGTAGCGCATGAGTCGGAGCGCACGATGAAGCGAGTCCTCGGCATCCTCTCCGCGCTCCCGCTCCTCGTCGCGTGCAACGCGCTCACCGGCGCCGACGAGCTCGTCGTCGGCGACGAATCGAGTGGCCCCGGCGGCCCATCGAGCACCGGGCCGAGCGCGAGCACCGGCCCAGGCGGCACCGGCGGCGCAGGCGGCGGCGAGCCCCTCCCGCCGGCGACCGCCGACGCGACGGGCGTGTCGATCCGCGAGGTCGCGTTCTACCAGGCGGTCAAATCCACGGTCGTGAACGACGGCAACCCGATGTCGCCCTCGGTCACGCTCGTCGCAGGTCGCCCGGCGATCGTGCGCGTCTTCGTCGACGTGAACGGCCCCTCGGGCGCGCCGGTCACCGCGCGTCTCTTCTTGAACGACGCACCACCGCTCGAGACCACGATGGTGCCTGCGGGCAACTCGCTCGACAGCAACGGCCAGACGACCTTCAACTTCGAGCTGCCCGGCACCTCGATGGTGCAGGGCATGCGCTACCGCGTCGAGCTGCGCGAGAGCAGCGCCACCTCGGCCGGGCCCAACCCGGGCGCCACGGTGCCCGCACCCGACGCGACGCAGCCGCTCGTCGTGCGCGCGGGTTACCCGCTCAAGATCACGATCATCCCGATCCGCTACGACAACGACGGCTCGCAGCGCATGCCGGTGCTCGGCCAGGCGCAGATCGACGCCCTGCACGACTACTTCTTCTCGATGTACCCCACGCGCGACGTGCAGCTCGAGGTCGGCAATACTCTCGCGTGGAGCGGCTTCATCGGCGCCAATGGCTCGGGCTGGGACTCCTTGCTCAATACGATCTCGAGCAACCGCACGAATTCGGCCTCGGCCGATTTCGACGAGTTCTACTACGGCATGTTCCGCCCCACCGAGTCGCTGAGCCAGTTCTGCGGCGGCGGCTGCGTCGCCGGGCTCGGCTATATCGGTGACCCTGGAGGGGAGTACTCGCGCGCGGCAATCGGCCTCGGCTATTCGGGCGACATCGCCACCGAGACGGCAGCGCACGAGGTCGGCCACAACCATGGGCGGCCGCACTCGCCCTGCGGAGGCGCCTCGGGCGCCGACGGCAACTACCCCCACTCGGGCGGCGGCATCGGCGTGTGGGGGCTCGACATCCTCACCGGCTCGCTCAAGAGCCCGTCGAGCTACAAGGACATCATGGGCTACTGCGCGCCCAACTGGATCAGCGACTACGTCTACGAGCGCTTCTACGCGTTCAGCGCCGCGATCAACAACGCCTCGTTCGTCTTCCCCGAGGGCCCGACGCCGAGCTACGAGCGCCTCGCGATCGGCCCGGCTGGCCAGGGCGAGTGGCTGCCCGAGCTCCAACCCACGCGCCCGCTGATGGGCAATACGCAGCCAGTGACCGTCGAGCTCGACGACGGCACGACGAAGACCGTCGACGCGATCTTCCACGCCTACGATCACCTCGACGGCGGCGTGTACCTGCTCCCGAAGCAGGGGCCGCGCATTCGCAAGATCACCGCCGAGCTCGCGATCGGCGGCGTGCTGCGGCGCATCGCGACGACGCGCTGAGAGAACCGCCCCCGGCGGGTGGGGGGCTCGCTCAGTAGCCCTCGCTGCGCAGGTGCTGCACCAGGCCGCGGAAGAAGTCGCGGTGGTCGAAGCTGTTGCCGAGGCCGGGGTCGTCTCCGAGCAGGTGCCCGACCTGGTCGAGGTGATCGGCCGGCACGCAGCCCCAGAAGACGCCGCGCTTCGCGTCGGCTGCGCGCACGAGCCCATCGTTGGGGATGCTGCCGTTGCCGTCGCAGATGGCCTCGCTCACCCAGAGCAGAGGGTCGGTCGGGTCCAGGACCGTGGCGTACTTGGTGACGAAGGGCACGCTCTCGTCGGGCGCGCAGGCCTGGCCGCCGAGGTGGCGATCCGTGCGCCCGGTGACCGACGCATAGAAGACGCCCGGTGCGTCGGGGTACGCGGCGTTGAAGGCCGCGATGCCGGGCTGCGAGAAGAGGTGCATCGGCTTGGTCACGGCCGTCTCGTTGCCGACGGCGTCGTAGAGAGGCGCGCCGACGAGGTTCACGAGATCGTTCACGAGCGACTGCAGGTTCGGATCCGAGACGAGCTTCAGCACCACGTCGGCCACCGGCGTGCCCTGGTGCGGCGTGGCGAAGGTGACGACGGCGGCGACGCGCTCGGGGTGGTCGTGCGCGACGACGCGTGCGTCGAGGCCGCCCTGAGAGTGGCCGATGAGGATCACCTTCTGGTGGCCGGTCTCCGCGAGGATCGCCTCGACGTGCTCGTAGAGCTGAGCGCCGCGGTAGCTCGAGTCGTTGAAGGGGTCGACCGCGGGCGTGTAGACGAGCGGCTCGCCGTTCTCGGCGAGGTGCTCCTTCACTTCGTAGAAGTAGGTCGCGAAATCGAGGCCGGCGAACTCCTCGAAGCCGAAGAAGCCGTGCGCGAGCACGATCGGATAGGGTGGCCCGAGCCCCCCGGGGCCCTCGCCGCCTGTGCCCGTCGAGCTCGACGTCGCCTGGCCGCTCGTGGAGCTCGACGTCGTGCCGCTCGAGGCGCCACCCACGCCGGTCGTCACCTCGATCGGTGGGTCCTCGCCCACGGAGTCGTCGGCGCAGGCCACGGCGACGAGGGCGATCGCGAGGGCGGGCAGGTACGGCAGGCCGCGCATCTCCCTAGTAGGAGCCGGCCAGGGCGCGCGGGTCAAGAGCGCACGCGCGGCGGCGTTCGACCCGCCTCGGAGCGGCCGAGCTCATGTAGCCTCTCGGCCGATGCCGCTCGCGTACAGCCCCACGCCCCCTCGCACCCTCCTCGGCTCCGCTTCGACCGGTCGCGCGCCGCGCGTGGCTTCACGCGCAGGCCTGTGCTTCGCCTCGCTCACCTTCGCGTTGGGCTGCGGCTCGGCTCCCGCACCCGAGGCGCCGAGCGAGTCCGCGAGCCTGAGCCCCACGAGCGACGCCTCCACCGCCGGCGCGAAGCCCGAGGCGGCGAAGCCCGGCGAAGAGCCTGCCGTCGATGCCTCGGTCGTGCCGAGCGACTGCAAGAGCGACGGCAAGCTCTGCCTGCCGAACGGCGCCTTCGTGCAGAAGCTCTGCAATGGCATCTACCCCGACGTCGCGCTCGCCTACTTCCACAAGGACTCGCCCTTCACGCGCGGCTACCTTCGCGGCGACGTCGAGGCTTGGAACGCCTCCGGCGGCGTGAGCTCGCACGACAAGCTCGTCTTCGACGAGGAGGTGATCGTGCTGCGCGCGCGCAAGCCCGCCGACACGGGCGGCATGCAGGTGAGCGGCGCGGGCGGCGGCTACGACGTGCTGCGCTGGGACGGCAGCTGCGCGACGCTCTCGGACGGCGAGCTCAACTTCATGAAGCCACCCAAGGCGAAGAACGCGAAAATCCTCTGGTCGGATCTGCCCGAGGCGACACGCGAGATCTTGCTCGGCGACGAGAAGCTCAAGCAGCTCAACACCGAGCGCAAGCGCGAGTGCAAGGGCGCCACGATGGGCGAGGTCAGCAAGAAGTGCGTGCAGCTCGTCGACAAGCTGAGCGACGGCATCGCGAGCTGGGTGCGCGCCGGTGGGCAGATCCAAGCGCGGGCCAAGTTGCCCTGATCCTCCACGCTGCAACCGCGCGCGACGCGGCGCGCTTTACGGCGGAGCGCAGCCAGGCGAAGGACGACCTCGATGAGCCTCCTCGACGAACTCAAGCGACACACCCTCGTCGTCGCCGACACCGGTGACATCCTCTCGATCGAGCAGTTCAAGCCCCGCGACGCGACGACCAACCCGTCGCTCATCGCCGCCGCCGCGAAGATGCCGGCCTACGCCGATATCGTGAAGGGCGCGCTCGGCGCCGCTCGCGCCGAGCTCGGCGAAGGCGCCGGCACCGCGGCGATCGTGTCCCACGCGATCGACGTGCTCTCGGTCGAGATGGGCCGGCGCATCCTCGACATCGTGCCGGGGCGTGTGTCCACCGAGGTCGACGCGCGCCTCTCGTGGGACGTCGAGGGCACGCTCGCCAAGGCGCAGAAGCTCATCGCGATGTACGAAGCGCACGGCGTTCCGCGCGAGCGCGTGCTCATCAAGATCGCCTCGACCTGGGAGGGCATCCGCGCCGCCGAGCTGCTCGAGAAGCAGGGCATCCACTGCAACCTCACGCTGCTCTTCGGCATGCACCAGGCCGTGGCCTGCGCCGAGGCCGGCGCCACGCTCATCAGCCCCTTCGTGGGCCGCATCCTCGACTACTACGTGAAGACGACCGGCCGCACGAGCTACCCGCCGGCCGAAGATCCGGGCGTCGTGAGCGTCACGCGCATCTACGAGTACTACAAGCACCACGGCTACGAGACCGAGGTGATGGGCGCGAGCTTCCGCAACCTGGGGGAGATCCTCGAGCTCGCCGGCTGCGATCTGCTCACGATCTCGCCGAAGCTGCTGGCCGAGCTCGGCGCCGCCGAGGGCGAGGTGCCGCGCAAGCTCGACCCGGTGGCGGCGAAGGCCAAACCCGTCGAGCGCATCGTGTGCGACGAGGCCGCCTTCCGGCGCATGCACGAGGCCGACGCGATGTCCTCGTTCAAGCTCCAGGAGGGCATCGAAGGCTTCACCAAGTCGCTCGTCGAGCTCGAAGAGATGCTCGGCGGCATGCTCGCCGAGGCCTGAGTCAGGCGAGGCGGGCCCGGCGCGCGCCGGGCCCGAGCAGGCATGAAGGGCGCACCTCTGCGCATGTCGGCCCCGGCTGGACGACATGCTCGTGGGAACCGGGGTGTGGACGATCCGACTGGGCCAGGACCGATCCATGGCGGTGTCCCACCCGGCATGGACAGGCCGCGCAATGCGCCGGAAATCCCCGCGAAACACGCCATGCGGCGGCCTGGCCCGAGCCATGCAGTAGCGCTCTCTGCCATGACCGCCAAGCAGAGCAACCTCGACTGGGTGAAGTGCTACTACGACGCTTTCAACCGGCGGGACTGGGAGTGGGTGGGCGCCATGCTCACGCCCGACGTCGAGTGGATCTACGCGGCGCGCGATGAGCGCGTGAAGGGTGTCTCGGCGGTGCTGGCCTCCTTCCGGAGCCTGCTCGAGGCCGCCCCCACGGCCTTCCTCGACCTCAAGCAGGCCCACGACGCAGGTGGCGTGGTCATCGCCGAGTGCGGCATCCGCCACGCGAGCTCGAGCCTGTCGAACGCGCGCGGTGCGGCGCGCACGGTCACGCCGGCCTCCTTCTGCGAGGTCATGGAGCTGCGCAACGGGCGCTGCGCCAAGGGCACCTCCTACGCCGACTCCGTGCGCCTGATGATGGACATCAGTGTGCCTTCGGTCGCCGCCTGAGCGGCGAGAGCCACGAAGCACGGCTCGCTTCGTCGCGAGCTCGAGCGCGGTGCGTGACGGTACGTCATGCCCGCGCTCGACAGCTTTGTGCACGTGGGCTAAGTCGAGCGCATGTCGAGGATGGTCCAGTGCATCAAGCTCGGTCGCGAGGCCGAGGGGCTCGAGAAGCCGCCGCTGAAGGGCGAGCTCGGGCAGAAGGTCTTCGAGTCGGTCTCCAAGGAGGCGTGGCGCCAGTGGCTCGAGCACTCGAAGATGCTCATCAACGAGTACCGGCTCGACCTCGTCTCCGAGCAGGGCCAGCGCATCTGGTTCACGGAGATGGAGAAGTACTTCTGGGGCGAGGGCTCGAAGCTCCCGGAGCAGTTCAAGCCCGCCGAAGAGGGCGGCGAAGGAGGAGCCTCGAAGTAGCCGTGCGCCGAGCCCGGGCGGTGTGCGCCGAAATCAGCGGGTTGACGCTGAGCGGCACGTCGCTAGGTTCTCCGCTGTAGTGACCCACGGGGGCGATCGGCTTCGACGTGGGGACGGACGGTGTATCTGCGTGCTGGCGGCCCCGCTACCGCCCATCAAGCGGGACGTATAAGTGCGAACGACAATGCACTCGCTCTCGCGGCCTGAAAACCGCTGAGCCATCCGAAGGGGAGATCGTCCTGGTACCCCGAGGGTGTAATCACTAGGGCTGGGTCACGCGAGAAGGCTCTCGATAGCGTGTCTGACTACAGTTTGAGCTAGGTCGCGGCCGAATCCGCGAACCCAGTCGGTGGGGATGCACCGACTACGCACGTGAACGAAGGTACATTGAAAGCCTCGCGGACCCGGGTTCGATTCCCGGCGCCTCCACCCATGTGCGGCTAGAACGCCGCACCACCGCGCCGGTCATCGGCCGTCGCTGCACTCCGTCCAGCTCGCTGGACTCCGTGCAGCTCCGGTCGATTGACTTCGGCGCGGTTGCACCGCGCCTCCGTCGCCCTCGCTGGACTCCGTGCAGCACGGCTGCCCTCCGTCCACCTCGGGTCCAGCGTCCACGCACAGGGAGCGGGTAACCCCGCACCATCGCGCCGGTCATCGGCCGTCGCTGCACTCCGTCCACCTCGGGTCCCGGCGTCAGCTACGCTCGACCTACAGCAGCTTCCTCGGTGGCACGACGACGTTCGCGACGAGCACGCCCATGACGAGGCCGCCGGCGACGAGCAGCATGCTGACGAGCTTCTCGGTGCCGGAGGTATAGGTCCCGCGGAGGAAGTCGCCGAGGCCGAGGAAGCCGAGGCTGCCGGGCACGAGCAACATCATGCCGGGCAGGTGGAAGAGCTGCGCCGGGCGGTGGGTGTGGCGCGCGAGCAGGTTGGCCACGGCGCAGAGCGTGGTCGCCGCGATGAAGGCGCCGACGTGGGAGGGCAGGTAGCGCGCGGCGAAGAGGCTCACGCCGTAGCTCGTCGCGCCCGAGACGAGCGCGGTCCAGAGCAGGCGGCGCGGCACGTTGAAGGCGATGCCGAGGCCGAGCGAGGTCCCGAGCACCGCGACGGCGCGACGTGGAAGGTCGAAGTCGACGCGCAGGGGCGGATCGGGCGCGGCGAGCTCGAGCGCCTTCGCCGTCGCGATCGCGAGCGCGATGCCGAAGACCATCGAGAGGAAGGTGACGAGGGCCTCCATGAGGCGCGCTGCGCCCGCGACGAGGTTCTTGTGCGCGACCTCCGCGAGGCCCGTGGTGAGGGTCATGCCCGGGAAGAGCACGATCATGCCGCCGAGCAGCACCGCGTCGCGCGAAGCGAGCGGGAGCGCGTAGCCGAAGAGGCCCGTGACGAGCGCCGCCGCGAGCGCACCCACGAAGTCGTGGAGCAAGCGCGCCTGCGGGTGCGAGCCGAGCAGACGACCGAGCGCGTGCACCACGAGCCCCACGACGGCGGCGAGCGCGCCATCGAGCGGCAGGCCACCGAAGAGCCACGCGGCCGAGGCGCTCGTGACCGCCACGGCGATCCAGCGCGTGAGCGCTGCGTAGCCCGCGGGCTCCTGCTCGAGGCCCTCGAGCGCGGCACGCGCCGCCTCGATCGTGCGTTTTCCCTCGGCCACCTCGTTGAAGATCGCGTCGACGAAGAGCAACCGCTGGAGATCGATGCGCCACTCGCGCGCACGCACCATGCGGTGCACCGGCGCGTGACGCCCCTCGCGTGGAGTGATGGTCACGAAGAGCCCGGTCGGCAGCGCGAAGGCGTCGGCGTCGTGACCCTCGAGATCCGCGACCACGCGGATCAGCGCCTCGACGCGGTAGGCCGGGCAGGCGTAGCGCAAGAGCAGGCCGCCCACCTCGCTGACGTAGTCGCCGAGCTCCTCGGCGGTTCGCCGCTTGGCGCCCTCGCTCTCGGGCATCGGAGTCTCGACGGCGGCCGGCACGCGGCGGACGCTAGCACCGCCTTCGGCGAGCGCGAGGCGCTCGATAGTCCACGGCCATCACCGCGACAGGGAGCTTGTGTTTCCGCGCCGGCCCATCGAGGCGTAGCTTGAGCTTCGTCGCAGCGGAGCGGTCGAGCCACCGGGGGGCTTCGGGCGTGATCCGTGCGCGACCCACAGGAGACGATCATGTCGAACGATGCGAAATGCCCGTTCTCGGGCGGAGCCCAGACCAACGCAGTGAACGGCGGCGCGACGAGGAACGCCGACTGGTGGCCCGAGCAGCTGAACCTCGGGATCTTGCACCAGCACACGTCGAAGTCCGACCCGATGGGTGAGGGCTTCGACTACCGGAGGGAGTTCCTCTCGCTCGACCTCGACGCCGTCGTCGCGGATCTGCGCGCGCTGATGACCGACTCGCAGTCGTGGTGGCCCGCCGACTACGGCCACTACGGGCCGCTCTTCGTGCGCATGGCCTGGCACGCAGCCGGCACCTACCGCATCGCCGACGGCCGAGGCGGCGCGGGCACCGGCGCGCAGCGCTTCGCCCCGCTCAACAGCTGGCCCGACAACGGCAACCTCGACAAAGCACGCAGGCTGCTCTGGCCGATCAAGCAGAAGTACGGCCGCAAGCTCTCGTGGGCGGATCTCTTGATCCTCGCGGGCAACGTGGCGATCGAGTCGATGGGCCTGCCCACCTTCGGCTTCGGTGGCGGCCGCGCGGACATCTGGGAGCCCGAGGAGGACATCCACTGGGGCACCGAGAAGACCTGGCTGGGTGACGAGCGCTACTCCGGCGATCGCGAGCTCGCGAACCCGCTCGGCGCCGTACAGATGGGGCTCATCTACGTGAACCCCGAGGGCCCGAACGGGAAGCCCGATCCGCTCGGCTCGGCGCGCGACGTGCGCGAGACCTTCGCGCGCATGGCGATGAACGACGAGGAGACCGTGGCGCTGACCGCGGGTGGTCACACCTTCGGCAAGGCGCACGGCGCGGGCGATCCGTCGAAGTACGTGGGGCCTGAGCCAGAGGGCGCCGACATCGAGGAGCAGGGCCTCGGCTGGAAGAACGGCCTCGGCACGGGCAACGGCGTGAGCACGATCACGAGCGGCATCGAGGGGGCCTGGACGCCGAACCCGATCGCCTGGGACGGCGGCTACTTCGAGACGCTCTTCGGCTGGGAGTGGGAGCTCACGAAGAGCCCTGCGGGCGCGCACCAGTGGAAGCCCAAGGACCCTGCCGCGGCGACGCTGGTGCCCGACGCGCACGACCCTTCGAAGCGCCACGCGCCGATGATGACGACCGCCGACATGGCGATGCGCATGGACCCGGCCTACGAGCAGATCTCTCGCCGCTACATGGCGAACCCCAAGGAGTTCGCCGACGCCTTCGCGCGCGCTTGGTTCAAGCTCACGCACCGCGACATGGGGCCGCGCGCTCGTTACCTCGGCAAGCTCGTGCCGAAGGAGGTGCTGATCTGGCAGGACCCGATCCCCGCCGT
>CALKVW010000019.1 GCA_938004785.1 uncultured Polyangiaceae bacterium | reverse complement strand
CCAGTGACGGCGACGCTCGGCGCGAAGCGCCGACACGCCGAAGGCGTGAGTGACCGGAACTGGACGGAGTCCACGAAGTGGACGAAGTGCGAGTGACGGCGACGCTCGGCGCGAAGCGCCGACACGCCGAAGGCGTGAGTCCCCGACTCCTAGCCGAGAGGCGCTGGCCGAGCGGGGTGCCACCCACAGGGCTCGTACCACGTGCCAAGCACCGACCGAGGCCTACTCCGGAACACCATTCGCACGCGAGAGTGTCCTCTACAGGAGACTCCATGCAACTTTGGTGTCTCCTGTAGAGGACACCGGGCGCACATCGAAATGAGCAGCAATGTTTGGCACTGCGACCTCATCGCTCGGCGCCATGCGCCGCTCGAGCTCTGGGGCGTGTCTCCTGTAGAGGACACGGGCTCCGAATTCTCCCAATAATCGACCGGCATGGTCGTTGCCTGGTCCGCGCACGGGGGTGAGCAACTCGCTCGGTCCCACGGAGGACCTTGCGATGATGATTCGCCGTTCGAGCGCAACAAGCGCGAGCCCTATCGTCGAGACTCTCGACTCGGGGCTGTTCGATCTGGCCCCTTGGGGCGGCGCCACTCCGCTGGTGAAGGTGGGCCCGGTCGCAGCGTGCGATGTCTGGCTCCAGCTCCCACTCGATTGGCTCAACAACGACGTCTATGCGCGTGTCTATGGGGTGACGGCAGGGCTACGCCTCCCGCTCTCGGCCTGCGCGCTCTCGGTCGGGGAGCTGACCGACCAAGACGAGTCGACGCGCACGGTGCTGGCCCTGCGCGTCCGCGGCACGCCGTGCTCGGCATTCGAGCTGAAGATCATCAACAACACCGAGCTCAGCTTCGAGGGGGCGCGCGCCGTGATGCAGGTCTGGTCCGAGCCATCGGGGCCGATCCTGCACTCCTTCATCTTCCCCTGAGCGCTGAGCGCGCTCGCGCCCCCGCTGACGGGGGGCGGCGCGCCTGCACGATTTCGCTGCGTTCCGCGCCGGCCGACTTCGGTTCGGTTCGACGGGGCCCCGTCCACCCTTTGCTCCCCCGAGTGTCCCATGAGCCTCATTCGCTTCTACCTCCAGGTCCTGCACCACGCCACTCTCTCCGGGCTCGCGGGCTACACCGTGGAGCTGTTCGACGTCGATGGCCTGAGCCCAGAGCCTTGGTCTTCGGTCGTCTCCGACGAAAGCGGGCTCGCCGAGCTCTCCGTCGATGGAGCTTCGCTGCGCAGAGTGCGCGGCACGGAGCCGCCGGAGCTCCATTTCGTCGTGCGTCAAGCTGAAGTCGTCTACGCAGACACCCGCGCGTACTTGCGCTGGGTGCCGACGAGCGACGGCAAGGACTCGCTCACGATCGTTCCAGAGCGGCCCATCGGCACGAGAGCGCCGGTCGAGACCTGGGTGGTCACGGGCCGCGTGACCGACGAAGACGGCGAGCCCATCGACGACGCTCTGGTGGAGCTCTCCTACGAGGTGGCGGCGACGATGGAAATCGACGGCGGCACAGGCCTCGGGGAGGCCAGCACCGACGAAGATGGGCGCTACTACATCGAATACGAGCTGCCTTCGTTCGTGCGCCGGCCTCCCACGCTTCGCGTCGAGGCGAACCAGTCCTCGGAGGTCATCGCCAGCGCGCGGCGCTGCGCGGCTTCGCCTCGCGAGGTGATCGATCTCGCCGAGAACGGCGAGCCTGGCCGGGTCTTGCGCCCTCGCTTTCGCGAGCTTTGGTCGACGCTCGAGACGCGCGCGCTCGGCGGCAACTACCGCAACCTGAGCGACGAGCAGCTCGAGCTCTTGGCGTGCAACAGCGACGCCTCACTGCCCGAGCTCGTCGACGTGCGCGACGCAGCGAAGCTGGCACACGAGCTCGACGGCGTGCCGGCCGAGTGGTTCTACGGGTGGATTCAGGCCGGTGTGGGCCGCAGCACGCCCGAGATCTTCGCTCAGCGTCTACCTCTGCTCGAGGGAGAGCTCGAGCGTGCCAGCGCCGCGAGGCTGATTGGATCCAGACCGCTCCGTGAGGCATCCACCGTCCGGGCCGCGCTCCTCTCGGCCGGGCGCCTCGCGCTGAGGACCAGCTATACGCTCGGCCCTGGCGCATCCGGGCAGACGCACTCGCTCGGCCTCCTGGTCGACACCGCCTCGGAGCGGCTCACGCTCGAGCGTCGCGACGCCTTCCTCGACGCTTGGCTCGAGAGCGAAGACGACGGCCCGAGCTTCTGGGCATCCCTCTCGGGCGACTTCAGCGAGGGCGAGCTGCGCACGCTGCGCTTCACCCTCGACGCAGCCCAGCTCGTAGGCCTGCTGCCTGCGGCCGTGGCTGCCCTCCAGGCACGTGTCGACGGCGCGACCCTCGAGGAAGACGCTCGCTCGCTCTGCGCCTGGTCGCGTTCGCAGTGGGAGAGCCTCGTCGACGGCTTGCCCGAGGGCTCCACCGAGGCGCCGCAGCTTCGCTACCCGAGCGACACGCCGGGCGAGACCGACGCCGAGCGTCGCGCGACCTACGTCGATTCGATCCTTCTGCGAATCGAGACACGCTTTCCCATGCAGTGGGCGAAGTCTCGCGTCCACGACGACGAAGAAGACTCGCCGCTCGATGTGTTCCTGCGCGCCGAGGACAACGAGGAATTCGATTGGAACACGGCCCGCATCGGCCACTACCTCGCCGAGGTTCCAGGCGCGCTCGACGACGTGGACTCGGGTGACCGCGAAGCGCTCGTGGAGCGACTGTACGGGCTCGAGCGCGCGCGCAGGCTGTCCCCCAGGTGGGAGGTCGTGAAAGCCCTCGAGGCTGCAGGGATCGGCAGCGCCGCGCAGGTCCGGAGGCTTGGAACCACCAGGCTCACCGCGGCGATGCCATCGCTCCCGGCCTCGGCCATCCGCGAGATCCTCGATCGCGCCTGCTGGGTGACCGAGGCCTCGACGACGCTCTGGGCGAGGCACGCTCCGAACGCCTCTGGCCTCTCCATCGCTTCCGTGCCCAACCTACACCTCCCTTCGGCGACGCCTCCGGTCGGTCTCGCCGATTGGACGACCCTCTTCGGCACGAGCGATTCGTGCCGCTGCGAGCATTGCCGCTCCGTGCTCGGGCCCGCGGCCTACCTGGCCGATGCGCTCGAGCTGCTCGACGACGTGGCGGCGACGCCCTCGGGCACCGCCCGCGATGAGCTCTTCGCGCGTCGTCCAGATCTGCGAAAGCTCGGCCTCGACTGCGACAACGCGCTGGTACCCCTGCCATACATCGACCTCGTCAACGAGATCCTCGAAGTCCGCCTCGGAGCGGAGAGCTGGCCCGAAGCGCCAGACCCGGTGCGTACGTCCAGGCCGCGGAGCGAGCTCGCCTCACAGCCCGAGATCCTCTACCCGGAGGCACACGTCGCTGCCTACACGGCGCTCAGCGAGGTGGTGTTCCCGATCTCGCTGCCCTTCGACCTCTGGCGCGAAGAGGCACGCGTGTACCTGCGCCCGCTCGGCGTGACACGCGAGGAGCTGGCACGATTGGCGATCGCGCGGGGCGAATCCCCCGACGCTTGGCAGCTCGCCGCCGAGCGGCTGAGCACCACCCCTGCGATGCTCGCGGTCATCGCGGGCACGAGCACCGAGGACGAGCACGAGCTCTGGGGGCTGCCGAGCGCGGGCTACCCGGCCTCGATCACCCAAGCCGCCACCTTCATGCGGCAGCTCGAGCTCTCCTTCGAGGAGCTGCAAGAGCTCTTGGCCACCCGAAGCTGCGCGACGCTGGGTGTAGCGTTCACCGAGCCAGTGGGCTGCTCGCTCGGTGAGCTCAGCCTCACCGGTCTCGTGGGTGAGGGGCCTGGCTCGCCGAACGGCACGCTGCTCAACCGGCTGCTGCGCCTGCGCAGGCTCTTCGGCATCTCCCTGAACGAGGCCTCGAAGCTCCTCGAAGCGCTCGGGGCGCTCGACCCGCTCGACGAGGCCAAGGTGCTCCGCAGCGCGGCCATCGCCGAGCTGAGGAGGCGCACGGGCTTGCCGCTCGACGAGCTGCTCGCCTGGCACGCACCGATGGACACCGACGGAGGCGTCGCGCCCTCCCTCTTCGAGCGCGTCTTCCTCTCGCGGCGCGCAGGCTTGCCGCTCCTGCCCGTGTTCGTCGAGGTGCTCGAAGGCAGCGTGACGAGCGAGGTCACCGTGGGGGAGGTGCGGAGAGCCCTCGGCGCCGCGCTTCGCCTGAGCGATCTCGAGCTCACGCTTCTCGTGGGCCCCGGCGACGGCCCGCTCCACTCGGCTCCGATCCTCCCGGAGCACGCGGACATCAGCCTGGCGACGATGTCCCTCCTCCAGCGGATCGCCTCGTTCTGCCGGTCGCAGAAGCTGAGCGTCGCCGACTACGTGCGGTTGCGAGCGCTGGGCATGCCGCACGCCCTCGAAGGGGAGGCGGGGACCGTCACGCCCGAGAACGCCTTGCACACACTCGACTGGATCGCCGAGCTTCGCTCTCTGCGAATCTCGGCCGAACGGAGCGACTACGTCTTCCGGCACGTCGCGCTCGCGAACAGCCGCATCCCACCCTCGTCGAGCGAGCGCCGCCGCTGGCTCGGCGAGCTGGAGGAGCTCATCGCCGAGCAGCTCGAGCTCATCGTGCAGAACGAGGTCGATCTCGGCGCCAGCGAAGGTCGCGACGCCGCGCGCAGCGTACTGCGCGAGGTCGTGGTGGGCTGGGTCGCGGAGCGATTCCGGCTCAGCTCGGAGGTGGCGCGCGTGCTCGTGAGCGAGCACGTGCTCAGCGATGCCCCCCGCGTGGTGACCACGATCATGGAGCACCCCGAGGGCGGTGCTCCAGCGGCCGATGCCTTCTTTCCGGAGGCCTTGCAGCCGGAGGAGCCGACGACCGAGGCCTCGCGCCTCGCCGTGCTCGTGCGGATTCACAAGGCTGCGCTCGTCTTGCGCGACCTCGACTTCGACGCCTCCGAGCTCGCGCAGCTCTACCCGCCGGCGTGGAAGACCCTCGACCCCGCGCCGCCCCTGCCGCGGCTCGACTTCGACGCGCTTCCGCTCGAGCCGGTGATCGCCGACGAAGACGCACACAAGCTGCGCTTCGCGACCTACTTGCGCTTGGCGCGGCTGGCTGCGCTGCGAGAGCGCTGGCCGGCCGGCCGCGAGCAGCTCTTCGCGCTCTTCGCCGACGCGTCGGGGCTCGACCCCGCCGACGCCTTCGAGCGCGTCGCGACGGGCGGCGGCTACGCCCTGGCCGACGTCACCACGCTGGCAGGCGAGGCCTACCACGACCTCAGCAACGACTCCTTCGTCGACGAGCTGGCTCTGCTCCATCTCGAGCGCGCTTTGTCGCGTGCGCGTGCGCTCGGCGTCGATGCGGCCACTCTGTTGAGCTTCGCCAATCTCGGCGCGCCTCTGCCCGAGAGCTTCGACGACGAGTCCGTCAACGCACTCACGATTGCCCGCAGCATCCGCGCGACCGCGCGGGCTCAGCATTCGGAAGCCGCGTGGAACGATCTCGCTCCGCGCCTCCAAGACGTGCTGCGCGAGCGCCAGCGCCAGGAGCTCTCGCGCCGCCTCATCCACGTCGAGGGCATGACGGGCCTCGACGCCTTGCATGCCGACCTCCTCATCGATCCGGAGATGGCGCCGTGCACGATGACCTCGCGCATCGTGCTCGCGCACGGCAGTGTGCAGCGCCTCGTGCAGCGGATCCAGCTCGGGCTCGAGCCGAGCATGCCGAGCACCGAAGCGCTCGGGCAGCGCTGGGAATGGATGAGCCGCTACCGAGTGTGGGAGGCGAACCGCAAGGTCTTCCTCTGGCCCGAGAACTACCTCGAGCCCGACCTGCGCACGGAGAAGACGCCGCTCTTCGAGGAGCTGGAGCGCAAGCTGCTGTCCGGCCCGCTCGAACGCTCCAACCTCGAGGCCGCGTATCGAGCCTACGTCGATGGACTGCACGAGCTCGCCAACCTCGAGATCGTCGCGACGCAGGTCGAGGTGGGCAACGAGCTCAGCTTCGGGCCGCCGAGCGGCACCGAACGCGTCCTGCACGTCTTCGGCCGAAGCCTCGCACCTCACCGATACTTCCACCGGGTGCGTCGACACGGGGCCTGGAGCCCCTGGCGCGAGATCGAGCTCGAGATCTCGAGCGAGCACCTCATGCCGTTCTTCATGGAGGGTCGTCTCTTCCTGGCCTGGGCCAGCTTCGAGGACGTGGCTCTCCCGAAGGGTCGCGCACCTGCTGCGAGCGCGAGCGGAGAGCCTGTCATCGACGGCCACGACCAGGCGTGGTGGGCGCAAGAATCGGCGAACGCCCGAGCAGCAGGGGATTTCGTCCGCCTGGCGCGAGCGCTCGTGAACCACGCGAAGCTCGCCCAGCTCAACGACGCGCGCGCGGCTGCCGCTTCCGATTCCCCGCCGACGCCGCTCGAGGCCGTGCTGCGCATCCACGTGAGCGAGCGCCGTGACGAGCTCTGGTCCGCGCCGATCACGAGTCACCCCGTTCCGCTCGGCGCTTCACCTCGCCTCGAGGAAGTCTCCTTCACGACGAGCGTCGTGGGCAAGCGTGTGCGATTCGAGTGCATGCTGCGCACGCTCGGCCTCCTGAGCCTCGAGCTGCGCCCGTCGAGCAGCCATTGGGACGGCGCCAGCGGCTGGCTCCTGCGCGACCCCACCGGTGGCTACGCAAGCCAGATGCCCGGCATCATCACCCCGAGCGACTGGCCTGCTCAGGTTCGCCACGTGCGCCGCGCAGGGGGAAGCATCCGCTACCAGGGCTTTCGCAGCGACGCGGGGCTCCGGTCGCGCGTCGACACCAACCTGGGGGCCTACGACGCGGTGCTGCTCGGCAGCTCCCCGCCCGGCAGGGTCGGCGCCAACGTCGTCTGTCCTCGCGGCCCCGAGCCTGCACCCAGCCGTAGCTCCTTCGTGTACTTCGACACCGAGCGCAGCTTCGTCGTCGACCTGCTCACCCCGCTCGCGAAGGGCGCGACCCCGAGCAGTCTGCCCGCGTTCGCACCGGCGAGCGCGAGGATCACCGACCTCCGGAGGGTCTCGAGCTCGTATTTCGTCGATCTCTTCGACGACTCGCCTTCGGCCCTCACGACCCTGCCTGAGGTCGAGCCGCCCGCCACCCCGAGCGAAGGGAGCGGTGGTCTCTCGAGCTGGGCCGACCGCGACGTGATCGGCCGCGTACTTCCCGCCCACCGCCAAGTGGCCCTGCCGGTCGTGCTCACGACCGGTGAGAAGCACCGCCTGTCGAGCTTCTCTCACCGCTACGTCGACGCCTTCCGCAGGCTGCTCCACTCGGGCGGCATCCCGGCGCTGCTGTACCCCGCAGACGGAGAGAGCTCGATCCAATACGCGAGCACCAACGTCGCGCCGCTGTACGAGCCCAACCTCGGGCACGTGCTCGGCGTGCCCCGCGACGCCGTCGATCTCGATCTCGACGGCGCCTACGGCCTCTACAACTGGGAGCTCTTCTTCTACATCCCGTGGACGATCGCCACCCGGCTCCAGGCCGACGGGCGTTACGACGAGGCCCGACGCTGGCTGCACGCCATCTTCGATCCGACCCGGGGCCTCTCGAGCTCGGGGTCCCCAGGCGCGAGCCGCTTCTGGCGCTTCCGCCCCTTCGCCGAGAACCTCGATCTCGCGAACATCCAAGACGGCCTCGAGTCGCTCTCCGAGAACGCCTACGCCAAAGAGCTGCTCGGCCTGAGCACCGGCGACACCGCCGAGGTGCAGAAGCTCAGCCGCCAGATCCAAGCGTGGCGCGACTCACCCTTCGATCCTCACCGGATCGCCGCGATGCGGCCCGTCGCCTACCAGAAGGCGATCGTCATGCGCTACCTCGACAACCTGATCGCCTGGGCCGACTCGCTCTTCGCCCGCGACAGCATCGAGTCGATCGTCGAAGCCACCCAGCTCTACATGCTCGCGCAGAGCCTGCTCGGGCCCCGGCCGACCAGCCTGCCAGAACCCGCCGGCAAACCCGTGCACTCCTACGGTCAGCTCGACGACGAGGGCGGCCTCGACGACTTCGGCAACGCCTATCTGGTCGAGGCCATCGTACCGCCCCCACCAGGCGGGCAGCGCGGCCCTTGTGGCTCGCCCGCCACCGCCACGCTCGTCGGCACCATGTACTTCTGCGTGCCCGACAACGAGAAGCTGCTCGGCTACTGGGACGTCGTCGAAGACCGGCTCTACAAGATCCGCAACTGCCAGAGCATCGACGGCCTCACGCGCTCGCTCGCGCTCTTCGAGCCGCCCATCGATCCGGCCTTGCTCGTACGAGCGAAGGCGATGGGCGTGGATCTCGCAGGGGCCTCGGCGGGTCTCTCGAGCCAGGTTCCGCCTTATCGCTACGCCACCGTCCACGCCAAGGCGGTGGAGCTCGCCAACGCCCTGAGCGGCCTCGGAGCCAGCTACCTCTCGGCCCTCGAGAAGCTCGACGGCGAGGCGCTCTCTCGGCTCCGTCAGGAGCACGAGATCGCCCTGCACGACCAGATCCGCGAGACACGCCAAGAGCAGCTACGCGAAGCGCGCGCCTCGCTCACGGTGGCCCAGCGCGGTCTGGAGATGGCGCAGGAGCGCTACGACTACTACTCCACGCGCGACTTCATGAACGACGGCGAAATCGCATCGCTCGAGCTCGGGCTTCTGGGGCATCAATTCACGATGGCCTCGCAGCTCGGGCACAAGGCGGCGGCAAGCACCTACGTCATGCCGCAGCTCAGCTCGGGAGGCGCTGGGATCGCCAGCCCGGTGCAGCTCGTCACGATGGGAGGGCAGCAAATGGGCGCGTCGACCGATTCGTCGGCGCAATCCCTCGGCGCGCTCGGGCAGACGATGGGGTTCCTGGCCTCCACCGTCGGCACGCTCGCCGGCTACCAACGTCGCCAGGAGGAGTGGGGCCACCAGACGAGGCTCGCCCAACGCGAGATCGCGCGATCCCAGCGTGAGATCGCTGCAGCGGAGCATCGCGTCGAGGTCGCGCAGCGCGAGCTCGCGACCGTCGAGCGCCAGCGCGCGCAGGCTCGCGAGGTGGAGAGCTTCCTGCGCGGCAAGTTCACGAGCACCGAGCTCTATGGGTGGATGCAGTCCGAGCTCGCGGCGACCTACTACCAGGCCTACAAGCTCGCGCTCGAGCTCGCGCGCCGCGCCGAGGTGGCCTTCCGCTACGAGCGCGCCGAGCCTGCGACGCGTAGCTTCGTGCGCTTCACCCACTGGGACGGCCTGCGCCGAGGCATGCTCGCCGGCGAGCAGCTGCTCGCCGACCTCCGGCGCATGGACGTCGCCTACCACCTCGAGAACCGCCGCGAGCTCGAGCTCAGCAAGTGGGTCTCGCTCGCCCAGCACGACCCGGATGAGCTGGTGCGCCTCCGAGAGCTGGGCGAGGCCGACCTCCACCTCAGCGAGCTCGACTACGACCGCGACCTCGCGGGCCACTACCTGCGCCGCCTCGCCGCCGTCAGCCTCACGGTCGAGTGCAACCGCGGGCCTTACGACGGCGTCTACGGCAGGCTCTCCATCGCCGGCGCCGAGACCCGCCCTGCGCCTAGCACCGGCGGCCTCGAAGCACGAGGAGGCGTGGTCGAGGCGATCTCCACCAGCACGGGCCGCGACGACGGAGGCGGCTTCGACCTCTTCCGCGACGACCGCTACCGGCCCTTCGAAGGCGCCGGAGCCCACCGTGAGCTCGCCGAGGGGCCCCTCTTCGAGCTGCGCCTCTCCGACGGCAACCGCTTCGACTACCGCAGCATCGACGATCTCGTCTTCCAGATCCAATACACCGCCCGCGAGGGTTCCACCCACTCCGTCGAACCCGAGCGCACACTCCGTCGCCTCGTGCGCGTCTCGAGCGAGCAGAGCGACGCGTGGAACGCCTACCTCGAAGGCGACGCCGAGCGCATCGAGCTCAGCCTGCCTCTCGCGAGCTGGTCGAAGACCCGCGCTGAGGCGCTCGTAGAGATCACCAAGATCACCGCGTGGATCTGGGGCGAGCAGCCGAGCGCCGTCGCCGTGCACCAGGGCGAAGACGATGCGGCGCTCACCCTCGCGACCACCCACGTCGGGGCCGTCTCCTACGTCGCCGTCGAGCCCGCGCTCGATCTCGGCCTCGACGCCGACCTCGCGCTCGAGCTCGAGCTCAGCTACGCGAGCCCCGAGGACCGGCCCAGCGATCTCTGGCTCGTCTTCGAGTACACCGCGACCGTGCCGGGTGCGTCGTGAGCTCCGGCGACGAGCGCGGCCGCCCCGGCGGCAAGCCAGGGCCGAGCGGCAGGGAGAGTGCGTCGGGGCCGAGCCCCGGCACCACCGCTCCCGGCACGCCGCCGACCAGTCCTGGAGAATCCGCCCATCGCCGCGAGGC
>CALKVW010000018.1 GCA_938004785.1 uncultured Polyangiaceae bacterium | reverse complement strand
CGCCTTCGTCGCCGATGGCGTGGCAGGTGTAGCAGGCCTCGTCGCGGAAGATCTCGAGCTGCCCGTGCGAAGCCGCGAGCGAGCGGCTCTTCGGATCCTGCAGATCCGCCACGTAGGTCTCCATCACGTGGCAGCTGCCGCAGAACTGCACCTGTTTGGTCGTGCCCAGGTTGGCTGTGTTGCCGAGCAGCGCCGCGCTCGTGGGCAGCACGAACAGCACGAAGAACAGGTGGAGCTTCACCGATCCCGAGATCGCCGGGCGCTTCACGAGGAAGCCGATCAGCAGCACCCCGGCGACCGCCGCCAGCGCGATCGCCCCGAGGCCCAGCCACGATGCCTGCGCGAACATGCGCGCCACCTTAGACGATTCGCGCCGCGCGACGGGCGTCTACTCGCGCCTCGTCATCCGTGCGGCCCGCCAGCCTCGGCCCGGGCCGACGCATCGCCGAGTCGGCCGCTCACCGAGCCCGGAGCCGAAATGTGACCTAAGGAAATGTGACATCCAGGACAGTCGTTGGACGAAGCGCAAACGCTGCGCGTCGAGGCCGGATTCGCACCGAATTTCAATCAATTGAAAGCCGTTTTCATCGCCCGTTCAGTGCCGCCTTTGGTATTCCCACGCAATGCGTTGGCATCACGTGGCGGGGGTACTGGGCTTGGCTGCGCTCGCGGGCGCTTGTGAGGGGCCTGCGGGCCCGCGTGGGGCGCCTGGCGACGAGGGCCTGCCCGGTGGGCAGGGTCCGATCGGCAGCCCCGGTGAGCCGGGCGATCCGGGCGACCCGGGCGATCCCGGCGATCCTGGTCAGCCCGCCTACTTCACCGAAGAGGGCCTCGGTTTCGAGATCGTCTCGGCCGAGATCGAGGGCACGACTGCGCGCGTGCGCTTCAAGATCACGGACTCGGGTGGCCTGCCGCTCGACCTCGAAGGCCTCTACACCGAGGGCGAGGTCGTGCCCTCCTTCGTGCTCGCGCGCCTCGAGCCGCAGCCCGGCGTCTCGCCGAACCTCATCGCGGGTGAGGGGCGCTACGTCGCGTACACCACGCGCCAGCAGACGAGCCCCATCACGAACGTGACCGCCACGCAGCCCGCCGCGGACACGGGCGGCACCTACACGTTGATCGACGGCGCCGAGGGCCTCTACGAGTACGAGTTCGGCACCGAGATCAGCGGGGTCGACGCGACGCTGACGCACACCGTGGGCGCGTGGGCGCGCCGCGACTTCGAGGACGAGCGCCACGTCGCCAACGCGGTCTTCCACTTCCGCCCCGACGGCGCGGCGGTCACCCAGCTGCGCGAGGTCGCCGAGACGGCCACCTGCAACAGCTGCCACAACTCGCTCCGCCTGCACGGCGACCAGCGCCGCGAGATCGACCTCTGCATCACCTGCCACAACCCGGGTGTCATCGACCCCGACACGGGCAGCTCGCTCGACATGACGGTGATGATCCACAAGATCCACCGCGGCGCGGGCCTGCCCAGCGTGCAGGCGGGCACGCCCTACCAGATCATCGGCTTCAACCAGGGCGTGCACGACTACTCCACCGTCCACTACCCGCAGCCCGTGCAGAACTGCGAGTCCTGCCACACCGGGCCTGACGGCGACCTCTACAAGACGCGCCCCACCGCGGAGGCCTGCATCTCCTGCCACGACAACCTCTCGCTCGCGGCGACGCCCGGCCCGGGCCAGATCGCGCACGGCGGCGGCGCGCAGGCGAACGACAACAACTGCAGCGTCTGCCACAACGCGCTCGACGCGGGCCTCGAGAGCATCGTGGTGAATCACCGCGTGCCCGCGACGGACCCTGCGGCACCCAAGATCGAGATGCAGATCCTGAGCGTGACCAACACCGCCCCGGGTCAGACGCCCCAGGTCGTCTTCTCGGTCACCGTCGACGGCGCGCCGCGCAACATCCTCACGAACCCGCTCACGCAGATCAACTTCCTCATCGCGGGTCCGACGACCGACTACAGCCGTCGCCTGCCTGCGACGAGCAACGCGGTCGCGCAGGGCACGACGCCGACGCCCGGCGGCACGCTCGTCGCCGATGGCGCGAACTTCCGCTACACCTTCCCCGTCGCCATCCCCGCCGACGCGACCGGCTCCTACGCGATCAGCGCAGAGGCCTACCTGCAGGCGACGGGCGCCCCGCGTTACGCGGCGCTCAACCCGGTGGCCTACTTCCCGGTGACCGACGCGGTCGTCCAACCTCGCCGTGAGCTCGTCACCATCGAGCAGTGCAACACCTGCCACCTCCAGCTGGCGGAGCACGGCGGTGCGCGCACGAACGCCGAGTACTGCTCCTTCTGCCACAACCCGAGCTTCGTGGGCTCGGGGCGCATCGCTCGCCTCGAGGGGCAGTCGGTCTGGGCCGAGAGCACCGATCTGCGCGTGATGATCCACAAGATCCACATGGGCGAGAAGCTCAGCCAGCAGCCCTACGTGCTCGGCGGCAACCCCAGCCCGAACGCGGCGAACCCCGCCGGCACGCAGATCGACTTCGGTGAGGTCCGCTTCCCGGGCAACCAGCAAGCCTGCGGGACCTGCCACGTCGCGGGCAGCTTCGACCTGCCGCTCGCCGAGGGCCTCTTGCCCACGCGCCGCATCCAGTTCACCTGCAACGAAGACCCGGCCGCCGACGCCGACAGCCTCTGCGGGCCCTTCAACAACAACAACTACGCCGACCCGACGAACAACTTCGTCCCGGTGACGACGCAGTGGACCGGCCCCGAGGCCTCGGCCTGCCTCTCCTGCCACGACTCGGGCTCGGCGCGCGCACACGCGATGAGCAACACCGATCAGGGCTCGGGTGCAGAGGCCTGCGCGACCTGCCACGGCGCCGGCAAGACCTACGATCCCGCCCCGTATCACGCGCTCGCTCCGTGAGCTGGGCCTCGCGCGCGCCGCGCGGCGTGTCGTCTTCGTCGAGCGCGCTCGCCCTCATCTTGTGGGCGGGCGTGCTCGCTGCGGCCGTGCATGGCTGCCGCAGCGAGCGCGAGCGCGGTCCGTCCGCGGGCATCCACCCGGAGGGCTTCGCCGTGGAGACGAGCCCGGCATTCCACGCGGGGTGGCTGCGTGATCGCGGCCACCCACTCGGTGAGTGCCGCGACTGTCACGGCGACGACTACCTCGGCGGGCGTGTGGGCTCGAGCTGTGTGAGCTCCAACTGTCACGCCGAAGGCGTCGAGTCCTGCGGCACCTGTCACGATGCGCAGCCCGAGACGGGCGCGCACCTCGCCCACGGGCAGGACTGCGCGAGCTGTCACCCGGTACGCACCGACGCTCGCAGCGAAGACCACCCTGGCGGAGCGGTGGAGCTCGCCTTCTCGGGGCTGGCGCTCGCAGGTGGCGCCGCGCCCAGCTTCGACGCCGGCGAGAAGTCCTGCGCGGGCGTCTACTGCCACGGCGAAGAGACGAGGCGGTGGGAGGAGCCCGGTCCGCTCGGCTGTGGCGGCTGTCACGCGAACCCACCCGCTTCGCACACGCGCTTCGCAGAGCCCGACGAGGGCTGCGATGCCTGTCATGGGAGCGAAGACGGCCACCTCGACGGGCGCTTCGAGCTCGCAGAGCTCGCCTGCTCTGCCTGTCACGGTGCAGGGCCGCTCGGCGCGCCTCCGCGTGGGCTCGACGGCAGCACCTCGGGCGGCGCGGTCGGCGCCCATCGGCGGCATCTCGACCCGACGCTCGAGGGCCGCATCGGGCGCGTCGCGAAGTGCGACGACTGCCACGTGGTGCCGAAGGCGGTCGACGCCGAGGGGCACCTCGACGCGGCCGCGCCTGCCGACGTCGTCCTGAAGAAGAGCGGCGAGTACGAGCCCTCGACCCGCAGCTGCACGAGCGCCTGTCACTGGGGCGTGGCGCCCGGCCCGAGCTGGGACGACCAGAGCGGCGCAGCGCGCGCATGCGACGCCTGCCACGGCATGCCGCCGCTCGTGACTCGTCTCGGCGCCACGCACCCGCCTTCGTCGCCCGAGCTCTGCTCGCTCTGCCACGTGTTCGACCCGCTCCGCCACGTCGACGGCAAGGTGGACTTCACGTGGTGAGCTCGCGCGATACGGTGGCGCTCGCGCTCGGGCTCGGCGTCTACTTCGCGGCCGGAGCGGCGGCGCAGGCGGAGCCCTACCGGCTGCGCGCCGACGCCTTCGCCGAGGCGCCGGGCGTCGCGGGCTTCCTCGCCGTGCAGGGTGAGGCCTCCGAGCAGGGCTCGCTGCTGCTCGACGCCGAGGCGCTCCTGTGGACCGGCGTCTACGCCGACACCGAGCTCGACCCCGAGGCACGCGGCGAGGCCGTCATCGCGTCGGTGCGTGTCTCGGATCCGGAGCGCCGCGCCGAGCTCCGCCTCGGGCGCATGCTCTACACGGGCGGCGCCGTGCGGCCGATGCACCTCGACGGCGCCGTCACGCGCCTGCGTCTCTCGGGGGGCACCGCGCTCGAGCTCTTCGGGGGCATCCCGGTGAGGGCTCGCTCGCGAGGCCGCAGCTACGACTGGGTGCTCGGCCAGCGTTTCGGTCAACAGCTCGGCGACTACGGACGTGTCGGGCTCTCGTACTTCCACGAGCGCGACGGTGGGCGGCGCGCGCGCGAAGAGCTCGGCGTGGAGGCGGCTGCCTACCCCTTCGAAGACCTCGCCATCGGCTCCACGGTGGCGCTCGACGTGCTCCGCCTGGGCGTGGCCGAGGCGCGCGTGTCCGCCACCCTGCACGACGGCTTCGACCGCCTCGAGCTCTTCGGGGTACGGCGCTCGCCGAGCCGCATGCTGCCCGCGACCTCGCTCTTCGCCGCCATCGGCAGCTACGACGCCGACTCCGCCGGGCTCACCGGCTCGTGGCGCGCGGCGCCCCGCCTCGACCTCGTCGCGACGGCGACGGTCGACTCGGTGGCAGAGCAGGCCGGTGCAACCCAGCTGTTGCGCGCCGAGCTCCGGCTCGACGACGAGGGGCGTGGCGCGCTCGGCGTCGAGGGCCGTCGTGTGTCGATGCCCGACGCGGCGTGGACGGGCGCGCGGACCTGGCTACGCCTCCCGCTGAGCGGTCCGCTCTCGGCGAGCACGGAGCTCGAGCTCGCCGTACCCGACGAGCCCAGCGATCGCGGCTCGGTCTGGCCCTGGGGCCTGGTCGCGCTGCGCTACTCGATCGGGCGCTCGCTCGAGGCCGCGCTCGCCACCGAGGCGAGCGCCTCGCCGACCTACACCGCGGAGCTCGGTACCTTGCTGCGAATCACGGGCACCTGGGGGCAACCTTGAAGGCGAAGACGCGCGGATCCTGGCCTACGCTCGCGCTCGGCGTCGCCGTGCTCGCGACCGGCGCCTGCGCGTCGATCCTCGGCATCCGGCCCACGCCGCCCCATTCCTTCGAGCACCGCGCCCACTCGATCAAGGGCATCCACTGCCTCGATTGTCACGACGGCGTGCAGCGCGCGGGCGACACGGGCGAGCTGCACCTGCCCGGCACCCAGACCTGCACAGGCTGTCATGCGGAGCCACACGAGACGCGCGACTGCAACCAGTGCCACGGCCTCTCCTACGCCCGTGAGGGGGCCGCGCGAGCGCGCGAGGTGCTGCGCTTCGACCACGGCCAGCACATGGCGAAGGTGAAGGGCGACTGCGTGCGCTGCCACTCCGACGCGGGCAGCGGCGCCGCGCTGCTCCGCCCGCGCATGGGCCAGTGCCTGAGCTGCCACGGCCACGACGAGGCCTTCGCCGCACAGCGCTGCGAAGGATGCCACGTGGATCTGCGCACCGAGGGCACGCTGCCGGAGGACCACCTCGTGCACGGCGCGAACTTCGCGCGCGATCACGCGCTCGCGGCGAGCCGCGCAGACGGCATGTGCTCCACCTGCCACGCCGAGCGCTTCTGCGCGAGCTGCCACACCGGCAGCATGATGCCGGTCGTCGGAGATCGTCTGAACTTCGACCGACCGAGGGGCAGCGGCCTGCACCGCGCGGGCTTCATGTCGCGCCACGCCGAGGAGGCCCGCAACGCGCCAGGTCTCTGCACGACCTGCCACGCACCAGAGGGCTGCGCCGACTGCCACGCACGCTCGCGGCTCGACGCGGCGCGCCCCGGCGCCCGGAACCCGCACCCTCCCGGGTGGATCGGCCTGCCCGGTCAGCGCAACGATCACGGCCCCGCCACCTGGCGCGATCCGGCCTCCTGCGAGGGCTGCCACGGCGGCGCCGGCGAGGCGCTCTGCGTGAGCTGCCACGAGGTCGGGGCTCCGGGCGGCAACCCGCACCCGCCCGGGCACGCGCCCAGCGGCAGCGTGCAGCGCGCTCCCTGCGTGCGCTGCCACACGGGAGGCCGCTGAGTGTCCGTCCGCTTCGGCCTCGGCTCGCTCGCGCTCGTCGTGGCGTCCTCCCTCGCGGTCGCGTGCGGCCTCTTGGTCGGCGACGACGAAGGCGCGCCTCCCGAGCCCGGCGCCGCCGTGCCGCAGCGCCCTGCCGCTTCCGGAGCGGCCGCTCCGCGAGCCGCAGCACCAGGGGCGAGCGGCGTCGCGGCGGGGGCGCGCGCGCCTGGCGACGAGCACCACCGCGGCCCGGCCGGAACGCGCTGCTCCACCTGCCACGATCCCGAGACGCGCGACCCGGGCTGGCGCGACAAGGCGATGGGCATCGGCCACGACCTGAGCCTCCAGGTCGGGATTCGTAGTGAGTGCAACTGTTGCCACCTCGGCGCCGTGAACGACTTCGGCGTGCCCGTGTCGGAGCGCTGCCGCGCCTGCCACGAGGACATCCACGTCACGATTCCGCGCATGGCCGAGACCCACTGCGTCTCCTGCCACGACCTGAGCGGCGCCCAGGATCTGCGCGAGGGCGCGTGGGAGTGCCAGAGCTGTCACCGCGAGGGCGACCAAGGCGCGCCGAGCATCGACGTGCACGGCGGAGAGCCCTGCGCGAGCTGCCACCAGCCCCACGTCGAGCCTTGGGTGCTCGAAGCGCCTTGCAGCGATTGTCACGGCGGCAAGGAGATCGTGCAGCACGGCCCGAGCGAGCGCGTGGACTCCATGGTCTGCGAGGACTGCCACCAGCCTCACGAGGCCGCCGGCGCCGCGTCCGCGCGCTGCGTGCCCTGTCACCAGGAGGCCGCGCCCACCACCTTCACCCAGACGCTCTTCCCGGGTCACGACGCCTGCACGGGCTGTCACGAGCCCCACCAGTTCGAGAAGGCCTCGGCGCTCTCCTGCGCGGGCTGTCACGCCGACAAGCAGCGCGCCTCGGGGCCCGTCGAGCACCGCAACTGCCAGAGCTGCCACGCGACGCACGCGCCTCGGGAGGTCTCCGCCGACGGCTGCGTGCGCTGCCACACCGGCGTGGCGGTCTCGCACGGTGGCGCGGCCAACCAGGCCTGCACGCAGTGCCACGACCCGCACGGCGGCTCGAAGAACGGTCACGCCACCGCTGCCGCGGGCTGCACCAGCTGCCACGCGAACGTGGGCAGCGAGGGCAAGAGCCACGGGGGCAAGGTCGCCTGCACCACCTGCCACGCGCCGCACAGCTTCGCCGCCTCGACCGCGCCCGACTGCGCTTCGTGTCACGCGCGAGAGGCCCAGCTCGCGAGCGGTCACACCGGCTGCGCCAACTGCCACGGCTCGGCCCACAAGATCCACGGTGGCGGCGGCGCGTGCAACAAGTGCCACGCCGAGGTCAGCGCCTCGCTCACGCGCGGGCACGGCGAGTGCGCGGGCTGCCACGAGCCCCACGCCGGCACGCTGCTCACCAAGGCGAAGGACTGCCGCTCCTGTCACGCCGACAAGGCCGCGGGCCCCCACGCGAAGGTCGCTGGCTCCTGCCAGAGCTGCCACCGCGCGCACGGCCCCTCGGGCGTCGCCTCGCCGCCTTCGTGCACGAGCTGCCACAGCAAGGCCAAGGCGACCGCGATGCACGCCGTCGCCGGCCACGCCGACTGCGCGAGCTGCCACAGCGCGCACGCCGCGCCCCGCTCGGATCGCGCGACCTGCCTCGGCTGTCACACGGCGCAGAAGGATCACATGCCCGACGCCGCCCAGTGCAAGGGCTGCCACACCTTCCGCGGGAAGTTCTGACGGGCGCAGGTCGTGACGAGCGTGGAGGCCCCCGCGCGCGGCGAGGCGCGCACGCGGGCGCTCAGGTGCTCGCTCGGGGAGCGCGCTGATCGAGCAGCCGGTGTAGCGCTCCGGCCACCTCGACCGGATCGTCTCCGAGCTCCACGGGGCGGTTGGGGGACTCGCTCGGGAAGGGCAGGCTCGAGGCGTGGTAGCGGGCCTTGAACTCGGTGAACTTGAGCCCGTGTGCGGTGGAGACCACGACGACGCGCTCCTCGGGGCCGATCGTGCCTCGGCGCCTCAGCTTGTCGAGGCAGGCGAGCGCCACCGCCGTGTGCGGACAGGTGAAGAGCCCCGTGCGGTCGGCGCGTGCAGCCGCCTCGGCGAGCTCCTGCTCGCTCGCCTGCTCGACCACCCCCCCCGAGCGCAGGAGCGCGCGCACTGCCTTGGGCAAGGACACCGGCGCGCCGATGCGGATGGCCGACGCGAGCGTCTCGCCGGCGGTGATGGCGGCGTAGTCCCGCTCCTCGAGCGCGCGCCCCTCCGCCGTCGCGCGCTGGTAGGCGAGGTAGAGCGGGTTGGCTCGCTCGGCCTGGCAGCAGACGAGCCTCGGCAGGCGCGGCAAGAGGCCCGCATCGACGAGCTCGCCGAAGCCCTTCGCGAGCGCCGAGACGTTGCCCAGGTTGCCTCCGGGCACGAGCACCCAGTCGGGGGCCTGCCAGTCGAGATCCTCGGCGATCTCGTAGGCGACGGTCTTCTGACCCTCGACGCGCAGGCTGTTCATGCTGTTCGCGAGGTAGATGCCCGGGTCGTGCGTGAGGTGTCGAACGACGCGCATGCAGCCGTCGAAGTCGGTGTCGAGCGCCGCGACGAGCGCGCCGTGCGCGATGGGCTGCACCAGCTGCGCGTCGGTGATCTTGCCCTTGGGCAGGAGCACGATCACCGGGATGCCCGCGGCGGCGCCGTAGGCCGCGAGCGCGGCGGAGGTGTCCCCGGTCGACGCGCAGGCGACGGCGCGGATCGGCTTGCCACGCGAGATCATGCGCTTCACCGAGCTGACGAGCACGGTCATGCCGAGGTCCTTGAAGGAGCCCGTGTGGCTGGTGCCGCACTGCTTGACGTAGAGCTCGCCGATCCCGAGCTCGCCGCCGAGGCGCGCCGCGGGGTAGAGCGCGCTCGAGCCCTCACCGAGCGAGACGAGGTCCGCGTCTTCGAGCTCGGGCTGCACCCACTCGCGATGGACCCAGACGCCGCTCGAGTGCGGCAGGCGTGACCTCGCGCGACGCTCGGTGAAGAGCGCGCGCCACCCCTCGGCGTCGCGGTGGGCCGCGAGCGCGGCCAGGTCGTGGCGCACCTCGAGCAAGCCGCCCGTGCGCGAGGTGTAGACCACCTCGTCGAGCGCGTGGGTCTCGGTGGGGTCGTCGAGGGCGACGAAGCGGGCGGAGAGGGCAGGGAGGTTCATGGCAGCCGTGCGAGATCGTGGAGCATGCGAGTGAGCACCGCCGTCTCTCTGGCGATGCTCGACAGGGGAGGGCGGCTCGAGCCGGTGTGCCCGTACATGCCCGTGAGGTGGAGCCTCGGGCGCCGCGAGCGAGTGAGCGCGCGCTCGAGCTTCAGCGACTCGAGGTAGGGGATGACGTCGTCGTCCCGCCCGTGCACGAGGGTGACGGGCGCCTCGACGCGGGCGAGCCTCTCGCCGGGATCGAAGAAGCCGAGCCGGTCGATGCTCTCCGCGAGGCCGCTCTCGAACCATGCTTCGCTCTCTTCGCCGAGCCCACACGCGGCGTAGAAGCTCGGTCTGAGCTCCGCGGGCAGGCTCGCGGCGATGTGATCCGCGATCGGATCGCGCGCGCCAGCTCGTTTGAGCTCCATTCGACCCCAGCTCCGGTAGACCATCTGGCGCAGCGCGCGCTCGAGCTCGCCGCGATCGCCCGGCAGGCTCCGGTACGGCAAGAGGTGCAGCGCCACGACGGGCAGGTTCAGGGGATCGGAGGGCAGGACGTGGATCTCGCCCTCGTGCTCCGCGCGCCCGGTCGCGGCGAAGCGCACCGTGGGGCCGAGCTCCGCGAAGCCGCCGAAGATCATCGCGCCTCGCGGGCGTGGCTCGAGCTCGGCGTCGGCGAGCAGCTCGAAGGCGAGCGTCGAGCCGAAGCTCACGGAGAAGAGCGCGGGGGTCCCGAGCCCTCGGAGCTCGGCGGCGCGGACCGCGTGGGCGTAGGCCAAGCGCGCGTCGCTCAGGGCGCTCGGCTCGACGGTGAGCGCGGCGTAGGCCGGGATGACGGGCGCCACGACGAAGAAGCCCGCCTGCGCGAGCACGCGGCAGAAGCGGTCGAGGCGAGGGTCGTCCGGCCCGAGGAAGTGCAGGCCGGGCAAGACGAGGTAGCTTGCCCGAGGCCGCCCGTAGGCGTACTCGTAGACCTTCATCGGGCCGCGAGAGGCCTCGAGCGTGACCGCCCTGCGCGCCACACCGCGAGGCGTCGCGCCCTCCGCCCAAGGGCCGAGCCACCGAGCGAGGGTCGCGATCGAGCGGGCGGAGCGCCGGAGCATGCGAGCCCGACATTACACCAAGGACCGACCAAGCCCGTCGGCCCTTGGTGTAGGCTCCGCCGCCGTGAGCGCTCCGTCACCGCCGCGACGCCAGAGGTCGATCGTCTCGGCGGTGATCCTCGTGGCCACCGGGTTCGGCGTCGAGGCCCGGGCCGAGCAGCCGAGCGACTCGCCAGCGACCGAGCAGGCACCGACGCGCGAGCCCAGCGCCGCGCCCCCCTCGCCCGAGCCTGCGCCATCTTCGCCCGAGTCCGCGCCTCCCGTTCCGCCGACCTACGACGGTCCTCCTCCGCTCGAGCGTCCTCCTCCCTTCGACGACGAGCCCGCGCAGCCCGCGCTGCGTCGCGAGCGACGCCTCGACGTGGGCGGCTCGGTCCTGTTCGTCTCGCGCCTCGGCGCCTCGGAGGACGCGGGCCTGCCGAGCGGCGTCGACTACGAGCCGAGCGTCGGCTTCGGCATCCACCTGCGCCTGCCGGTCGTGCGGTGGCTGCAGGTCGGCGCGTATTTCGGCGGTGCCGAGATCGGCCTCGGGCTCGCACCCGGAGCGCTGGGCGTCGACCAGCTGGAGACCAACGACACGCTCACCACCGCGTGGTTCGGCACCAAGCTCTACCCCACGCTGCACGTCGGCGAGCTGGTGCGCCTCTGGGCCTCGGCCGGCGTGGGCTGGGGGCGCTACGAGTTCCCTGCGATGAACGCCCGCGACGCCTCCGGGCGCTTCCGGGTCCAGACGCGCGGCAACTCCTTCGTCGAGTTTCCCTTGGGCGTCGGCGGAGCGGTCGAGCTCGTCGACGAGTGGCTCAGCCTCGAGCTCGAGCTCGGGGTGGTCCCCACGGTGCACCGCGAGGGCACGAGCTTCGTCGGCGCGCAGGCGACCGACGCCGCAGGCCGGCTGCGCGACATCGGGCCTCTGCCACGTTCGCCACTCGGCTTCGTGCAGTCGCTCGGGCTCTCGGTGCTCCTGTGAGCCGCCCCCGCGTCGTGGCCGTCGCCGGCAACATGGGGGCCGGCAAGTCGAGCCTGGTGCGTTGGCTCGAGACCCAGCTCGACATGGTGCCCTTCTTCGAGCCCAACGAGGAGAACCCCTACCTCGCCGACTTCTACGGCGACATGCCGCGCTGGGCCTTCCACTCGCAGATGTTCTTTCTCGTCCGGCGCTTCGAGATCCACAAGGACGTCGACGCGCGCGCGGCGAACGCGCACCGCCACGTGGTCCAGGACCGCACGATCTACGAGGATGCGGAGATCTTCGCCGAGCACCTGCACCAGAAGGGCTACATCGACGATCGCGACTGGGGCATGTACCGCGAGCTCTACGACACGCTCAGGCGCGAGATCCGCCCGCCCGATCTGATGATCTACCTGCGCTGCCCCGTGCGTGTGCTCCAGAGGCGCATCCGCGGGAGGGGGCGCAGCTTCGAGCAGTCGGTGCCCAAGGCCTACCTCGAGTCGCTGCACACGCTCTACGAGGCCTGGTTCGAGCGCTACCGCGACTCGCCGTCGATCGTCATCGACACCGATCGCGTCGACTACGTCGAGCACCTCTTCGACCGTCAGGAGCTGCTCGAGCGCATCCGCGCCGAGCTCGGCTGAGCGGGCTTCGACCTCGATCCGAGACGCGTCGCTCTGCACGCCTTCGGGGTGGCGCGTGCGGGCTCTCGGCGCGCTCGGCTCCGACGAAAATCCGGTCAGCTCGGACGGTTTGTCGTAAGCTTCCTGAGGTCGCCGCCGGGATCTGCCAGAACTTCTGGCGAGCCCGGGCGTCGAACCCGCGTATGCCCGGACTCGGCACCACGCAGCTTCCCCCGTCTGCCCACCCGCGCTCCGCTCCCCCGCAAGCGCAACCCGCCCCAGTTCCTGCCCGAAGGGGCCGGCCCGAAGTGCCCTTCACACCACGCACGTCATGAAGATCACCTGTCATTCCTGCGCGGCGAAGTACACGGTCTCCGACGACAAGGTCGCTGGCAAGACCGTCAAGATGAAGTGCCGCAAGTGCGGCGCCACCATCGTGGTCGGAGGCGCCTCCGGCGCAGACGCTGGCGCGTCGAACGACGACGCAGCCCTCGCGGGTGGGGGTGCCGACGGCGTGCCCGCCGGCAGCTACATGGTCAACGTGTCGGAGTCCGACCAGCGCACGATGACCACGGCCGAGATCGTCGCGGCCTACAACGAAGGGGTCGTCACGGGCGACACCTATGTCTGGGCCGAGGGCATGGCCGACTGGCAGGCGCTCAGCGAGAACGCCGAGCTCGTCGCGGCGCTGCACGGTGCTGCTGGAGGGGCCGCTGCCGAGCCGGCTTACCAGGCCCCCGCGGCCGAGCCCGCCTACGCCGCACCCGCAGCGGAGCCCGCCTACGCGGCGCCCGCGGCCGAGGCGCCGCGCGCCGCAGCCCGCAAGGAGGTCCGTCCCTCCCAGGACATCTTCAGCACCGGCGCGAGCGCAGCGTCGTCGGGCGCGAGCGCAGCGTCGTCGGGCGCGAGCGCAGCGTCGTCGGGCGCGAGCTTTTCGGCACCGAGTCCCAGCGCCTCGTCGGCCGGGAAGCGCGAAGAGAACTCCGTGCTCTTCTCGCTCTCGGCGCTCACGGCGACCTCCGCGCCTGCCGCGCGTTCGTCGTCGACGACCGCCACGAAGGACGACTCGGGCCTCATCGACCTCAAGGCGCTCGCCGCCTCTGCGCCTGCCGCTGCGGCCGAGGCCGCGCCCACCCCGCTCGACACCGTGGGCCTGTTCCCGCTCGGCGCGCCGGTGCTCGCGCCCCCGCCGACGACCGCGCCCGTGATGGCCTCGATGCCTGCGGAGCCTGCGAAGGCCAGCAAGCTTCCGATGGTGATCGGTGTCGCGGGTGCGCTAGCGCTCATCGTCGGTGTGTTCTTCATGGTGAAGGGCAGCTCCGCGCCTCCGGCCCCTTCGGCGACGGCCGCCGCGCCGCCGCCTGCGCCCACGGTGGAGCTCCCGCCCGCGCCCACGGCGGAGCCCCTGGCGACCGCCACGGCGGAGCCGAGCGCGACGGCCTCCGCCTCGGCCGCGGTCGCAGCCGCGCCGACGGGCTACAAACGCCCCGTCGGCGGCACGGCGCCGAAGCCGACGACGGGCGGCGCCGCTGCGTCGACCGGCGCGGCCAAGCCGCCGGCCACGGCGCCCGCCGCTCCGCCGCGCTCCAACTGCGGTTGCGCGCCGAGCGACCTGAACTGCGCCATGAAGTGCGCCGCCGGCAAGAAGTAGCCGCCCGCGCCGCGCTTCACTGCGGCGAAGTACCGACGAAGGCCTCGAGGCGCCCACCCCCAGCGGGTCGGCGCCTCGAGCCGCATTCGTTCGTGGCGCAGGGAGCGGCCCGGCGCGAGCGGCGCCTCAGGCGAAGAGACGCTCGGCGATCTGCACCGCGTTGAGCGCGGCGCCCTTGCGCAGGTTGTCGGCGACGATCCAGAGGTTGATGGCGCCTTCGACGGCGAGATCGTCGCGCACGCGGCCGACGAACACCGCGTCGGTTCCGGGCGCGTTCCTCGGCTGCGGGTGCGCGCCGGGTGCGTAGGGCGACTCGTCGAGCTCGACGCCGGGGGCGCCGCGCAGGAGCGCCTTGGCCTCGGCGGCCTTCATCGGCCGGTGGAACTGCAGGTGCACCGCCTCGCTGTGGCCCGTGGCCACGGGCACGCGCACGGTCGTCGGTGTGACGCCGATGCTCGCATCTCCGAGGATCTTGCGCGTCTCGTGGACCATCTTGAGCTCCTCCTCGGAGTAGTCGGCGTCGCCTGCCTTCCAGTCCATGAGCAGGTTGCCCGCGAGCACGCCGGGGAACACCTTCGCCTCCGGCGTCTCGCCGCGCACGAGCGCCGCGCTCTGCGCCTCGAGCTCCTCGAGCGCGGCGTGGCCCTTGCCGCTCGCCGCCTGGTAGGTCGACACGATCACGTGGCGGATGCGCGCCGCGTCGTGCAGCGGCTTCAGCGCCACGACCATCTGGATCGTGCTGCAGTTCGGGTTGGCGATGATGCCGAGCGGCCGCTCCTCGGCCGCGCCGAAGTTCACCTCGGGCACGACGAGCGGCACCTCGGGGTGCATGCGCCAGGCGCTCGAGTTGTCGATGACGACGGCGCCGCGCTTGGCGATCTCGGGCGCGAGGCTGCGGGAGGCGGCCGCGCCGGCGCTGAGCAGCGCCACGTCGACGCCTTCGAAGGCCTCCGGGCGGGCCTCGGCGACCTCGAGCTCGGCGCCGGCGTAGGGCAGCTTCTTGCCCACCGAGCGCGCCGACGCGAGCGCGAGCACGCGCTTCGCGGGGAAGCGACGCTGCTCGAGCACCTCGAGCATCGCCCGACCGACCACCCCCGTTGCACCGACGACCGCGACCGTGACCGACATCGCTCCCTCGACTCCTCTCGGCTGCCGAGCGGCTCGCCGCCGCCCGAACCGAGGCACCTTGGTCGCGCCCCAGCGCGCGCGCAAGATCTCCGCTTGCGGACGGCGCGCGTGCTTTGCATGCTGCCACTTCGCATGAGCCACGACGCCACGATCCCCACGGTCGACCTCGCCGATCTTCGCAGCTCCGATCCCGAGGCCAAGCGCCGCGCGAGCGAGGCCATCCTCGAGGGCTTCGGCCGCTACGGCCTCGTGTACGTGCGCACGCACGGCGTGTCGGACGCAGGGCAGCTCTACGATCGCTTCCTCGACTTCTGCGCGCGCCCGGACGCCGAGAAGCAGCCCTACAACCGCGGCGACCTCTGGTACCAGCGCGGCTGGACGCCGCCGAACACCGAGAAGGCGGTCGTCGCGAGCGGCCAGCCCGACTTCAAGGAGTGCTGGTTCGCGGCGCCGATCCCCATCGATCCCTCGACCGTCGACGAGTTTCCCGAGATCGCCTGCGCCAACGTCTGGCCCGAGGGCGACGCGGGCTTCGCCGAGGAGTACACGAAGATCGGCGCCGAGCTGCACGAGGCGGGCCTCGCGCTCCTGCGCGGCGCCGCGCTCGCGCTCGGGCTCGACGAACACGCGCTCGTGAAGGGCTGTGAGGGCGCTCCTCACGTGTTCCGGCTCTTGCGCTACCTGCCGCTCACCCAGCAGCAGATCGACGACAAGGTCCTCTGGGGCGAGGAGCACACCGACTTCAACCTGCTCACGCTGCTGCCTGGCGGCCGCTTCCACGCGCCCGACGGCAGCGTCTCCAAGGCGCCCGACGATCGCAGCGGCCTCTACCTGCGCACCCGCCCCACGCCGGAGCATCCGGAGGGGCGCATGCTGCGAGGCAGCGCGCCGCCGGGCTGCATCGTGGCGCAGGTCGGTCAACAGCTCGAGATCCTCTCTGGTGGCGCCTTCCTCGCGACGCCCCACGTGATCACCGCGCCCGGAGTGCCGGGCTGGTCGCGTGTCTCGGGCGCGCACTTCGTACACCTGCACTCGCGGGAGGTGCTCTCGCCGCTGCCGCCCTTCCGCACGCCCGAGGCGCTGCGGGCCTACAGTCCACCGGTGCTCGCCGGCACCTACGGCATCAAGACGCTCGTCGATATCGAGCTCGCGCCGCCCTCGGCGATCGACAAGCTGGGCTATCGCCACTACGACCGGCTCGCCAGCCTCAGGGCGCAGCCGGCATGACGCCGCCCCGGCGGGCGCCGAAGCTCGGCAGCTGCGGCGCTCCCCGCCGCTCCGCTTCGAGGCTCGCCGCGCTCGTCGGCCTGCTCGCGGGCTGTGGGGGAGCCTCGGCCGAGAGCGCCGGCGCCTCCGCCGGAGCGCGCGCGTCGATCTCCCCGCACGTGGCGCTGCCCCGGGTGGTGCCTGTCGCGCGCCTCGTGCCCGACCTCGAAGACGACGCCGAGGTCGTCGCGCGCGAGGCGACGCGCGCGCACCAGCTCGTCGGGCGCCTGCGCATCACGACCGACGACGACGGTGGGCTGCAGCGCGCGAGCGAGCTCTTGCCCGTGGGGCGTGTGATCGCGCAGGAGCTGCCGTCCCGTCTCGGCGGCGGCTACGTCTTCCTCGCCGTCGGCGGGCGAGGGACCGAGCTGTGGCGTTCGCGCGAGTGGCTCGGCCCGCTCGAGCCGCTCGCCTCGCTCGGCTCGGTCGCCTCGCAGGAGTCGCCGCTCGTCGCCGGCTTCGATCGCCTCTACGTGCGGTTGCGTGGCAACAACGAGCTCGTCGGGCTCGACCCGGAGACGGGCGCGATCGTCGGGCGCGGCCCCCTGCCGGCCGTGCCCAGCGTCGGCGACATGGTCTTCGTCGACGGCTGGCGCGCGGTCGTCGACGCCGAGCTCGCCGGTCCGCTCATGACGACCGACGCCGGACGGAGCTGGCACCCCATCGCGCTCGACGGTCGCCTCGTGCGCCTCGTGCCCGGCCCCTCCGGCGATCCTCTGCTCGTGGGTGAGCGTGGTGCCTTCCTGCTCGACGCGAGCGGCGAGCTGCGTCCCGCGGCCGCGCCTCCGCTTCCGCTCTCGGGGCTCGGCCTCTCGGCTCCGCGCGTGCCTTCGAGCGCGCTGCCAGGTGCGGGCCTCGAGCTGAGCGCCGCGCTCGAGCGCACCGAGCTCGGAGAGCGCCGCGCCCAGGGCGCCGCCCGCGACCCAGCGCTGGGCAAGAGTCCCCTCCGCGCCGCGCTGCTCTGGGGACATCCCGACGGAGCGCGCGAGGCCGTGGTCGCCCGCGCGGGAACGCTCGCGCGCGTCGACCTGACGACTGGCAGGGTCGTGGCGAAGCGCGAGCGTGTCTTCGCGGAGGAGCGCTGCCACGGCATCGCGCGCCCCGAGGGCGCGGAGCCGGTGGGCTTCGTCTGCGGCTCGAGCGGCGGCCCCACGGCGATCTACGAGCTCGAGCGCCCGCTCGGCCTCAGGGAGGTGATGCGCTTCGCCACGCCGCGCGTCGTGGTCGAGAGCGGGCAGGGCGCGATCGTCGTGCGTGGCCCGTGCGCCGACGTGCCGGAGCCCTCGGGTGCGCGCGCCTTCTGCGTGCGCAGCAGAGAGGGGGAGGTCCGCGAGATCCGCGTGCGTGGCGAGCCCACCGGCGAGCGTGTGGTGGCTCTCGCCGACGGCCGCACCGCGATCCTCGTGCCTCCTCGCGCGGGGGCGAAGGGCCAGGTCTCCTTGGTGGAAGGAGACGACGCCAAGCACGTGGTGCTGCAACTTCCTGCGGGCCCGGAGGCGAGCTTGCTCGAGGTCGGCCTCTGGCAGGAGGGCTTCGTCGAGAGCGCGCCCGGCGAGCTCGCCGGTTGGGTCGAGGCGGGCGGCCCGGCGGTCGGCGTGCGCGTCGACCTCGCGACGGGCCAGGTCAGCGCCGGTGAGATCGTCGACGAGCCACTGGGGCTGCTCGCCGCGGGGCCTCGCGCGCTGGCGATCGGCGATCGCGGGCGGCTGCTCGAGACGCTCGACTTCGGGAAGAACTGGAGCGAGCTCGAGCTGCCGCGCGGTGGCGAGGCGCCCGGGCGCTCGCGCGAGCGCAGGTGTGGTCCGGTCGGCTGCGTCTTGGATCGATGGCTCCGCGTGGGGTGGGGCGAGCCGAGCGAGGGCGATCTCAGCGAGGCGCGCTCTCCCTCGAGCGCGCGCCCGGCTGCGCTGCGCCTCTCGGGGGCGCCCCCGGCGCTCGAGTGCGAGTCGGTGCGGAGCCGCGCCCCCGGCGTCGCCACGAAGCCGCGCGCTGCGCTGGCCGGCGAGTCTCCCACGGGCTGGCAGGTCTTCCGGGGAGTCGAGCCTCCTCCGCTCGCCAAGGGCGACGCGGGCCTCGACGCCGGCGCACCCTTCGACGCCGTTCCGATGCGCGTCTACGTCTGGGGGCCGCGCGACGCGGATTGGGCGAGGGCGGGGCGCATGCTGCTGCGCTTCAGCGATCGGCACCGCTTCGACGACGTGGTCTCCACCGCGGTCACCTCCTCGCCCTACGCCACCCGCGAGCTGGCCTCCGAGGCCCTCGGGGTCGGCGCCTACGGCTACTCGATCTCGTGGAGCGCGACGCGCGACGCGGGCGCGGCCGCCGCGCTCGTGAGCGCCTGCCGTGGGCGCAGCTGCGTGCTCTTCGCGGCGGAGGCGGACAGGCCGCTCGCGCTGCTCTCGACACACGACGGTCTGCCCATGGCGAGGCCGATGGCTGGCTCCGCCGTCAAGCTGTCGAGCGGGTGGTACTTCCTCGCCGAGGCCGGGGTACCGGATGGCGTGGGGCTCTTCCACGCCGCTCGGGGCCGCGTCCGTCGGCTCGCGGTCCTGCCGCGGCTCGCGGGCAGCCGCTTCGGCACCGCGCCCTTGCCGAGGCTCGTGAGGCGCGCGCGCGGTGAGGCGCTCGGGCTCTACTACGCCATCAAGGACGGCCCCTCCGACAGGCGCGGAATACGCGTCGTCGCGCCCATCGATCTCGAGCGTGGCTCGGTCGAAGCTCCGATCGAGCTCGGCGCCGACCTCGCGTCCTTGCGCCTCGACGCGGGCTGCGGTGATCGCGACGGATGGCTCGTCGAGCTAGGCGCCATCGAGCCCGCGCCGCTGCTCTCGATCGACGGGGCGCGCGCCTCGGTCGACTCGCTCGACCTCAGGGTCCGCCTCGATCCAGGCCGTGCCTGCGTCGAGTCGGCCGCCGCGACGCTCGGCTCCGCGCCGACTGCGCGTGCGCCGAGGCCGCTCCCGCCTGCTGCGCGAAGCGGCAGCGACAGGCCGCCCGGTCCGCGCCCGAGCCACGCCGCCCACTTCTCGCTCGTCACCACCAGCGCGGGCGCCGAGGCTCGTGCCGAGCTCCGATGTCGCCTGCGCGACGCGCCCGCCGCCGCGGCGAGCCCCGAGCCCGCGCTCTGAGCCCGCGCCCTGGGCCCGCGCCCTGGGCCCGCGGAGCTCCGCGAACCACGCGCGGGGCCTGAACCGAGCGAGGCCCACGACCGCGGTACCCATGCTCCACGTAGTGTAGCTTCCGTGCTCACCGGAGGAGACGCACATGTGGCTCGGCGACTACTCGGACGAAGAGGCGAAGCGGCTGCTCGAGGACGAGCGGCGCGAGCGGAACTGGAAACGTTGGGGCCCCTACCTCTCGGAGCGTCAGTGGGCGACCGTGCGCGAGGACTACTCCGCCGACGGCGACGTCTGGGGGCACTTCCCGCACGACCACGCGCGCTCGCGCGCGTACCGCTGGGGAGAGGACGGCCTCTTCGGCTTCTCCGATCGCCGCTGCCGGCTCTGTCTGTCCTTCGCGCTGTGGAACGAGCGCGACCCCATCCTGAAGGAGCGCCTCTTCGGTCTCACGGGACCCGAGGGGAACCACGCGGAGGACCCGAAGGAGCTCTGGTACTACCTCGACGCGACCCCGACCTACTCCTACGCCAAGGCGCTCTACAAGTACCCTCAGGCGCGCTTTCCGTACGAGGAGCTCGTCGCGGTGAACCGCGCGCGCGGGCTGCACGACACCGAGTACGAGCTGCTCGACTCGAGGGCCTTCGAGGGGTCGCGCTACTTCGACGTGCAGGTCGAGTGGGCGAAGGCCTCGCCCGACGACCTCTGCGTTCGGCTCGTCGTCACCAACCGCGGGCCCGAGCGCGCGCCGCTGCACGTCCTGCCGACCCTGTGGTTCCGCAACACCTGGAGCTGGGGCCGGAGCGGTGACGGCTACGGACCGCGCCCGACGCTCGTCCGGAGCCAGCCCGTGGGCGGCGCGAGCGCGGTGATCGCGGCCGACCACGTCGAGCTCGGCCGGCTCGAGCTCTTGCTCGGCGGCGCAGGCACGGGCGCGCTGCCGCTCTACTTCACCGAGAACGAGACGAACCAGGAGCGGCTTTACGGCGTGCCGAACCGGGGCCGCTACGTGAAGGACGCCTTCCATCGGCGCGTCGTGGGCGGCGAGCTCGGCGCCGTGAACCCCGAGGAGATCGGCACGAAGGCCGCGGCCCACGCTCGCTACCTGCTCGAGCCAGGGGCCTCGACCGAGCTGAGGCTCAGGCTGCGATCCCCCACGGAGGCCCTCGGCGGCGACGAGCTGGGCGAGGCCTTCGAGCGGAGCTTCGAGCGCCGCATCTCCGAGGCGGACCGCTTCTTCGAGGCGCGCACCACGCCGGGCCTCGGCGAGGACGAACGCGCGGTCGTGCGCCAGGCGCGCGCGGGTCTTTTGTTCACCAAGCAGTTCTACTTCTACTCGCCGAGCCAGTGGCGTGAGGGCGACCCCGGCACGGTGCCTCCGCCGGCGGGGCGCAGCCGCAACCGCGAGTGGGACCAGCACATGTTCCACCGCGAGATCATCTCGATGCCCGACAAGTGGGAGTACCCCTGGTACGCCTCGTGGGATCTCGCCTTCCACATGATCCCCATGGCCGAGGTCGACCCCTTCTTCGCGAAGGAGCAGCTCGTGCTCTTCCTGCGGGAGTGGGCCATGCACCCGAGCGGCCAGATCCCAGCCTACGAGTGGCACTTCTCCGACGTGAACCCGCCGGTCTTCGCGTGGGCCGCGTGGCGCGTCTACAAGTCGACCGCGCGCCGAGGCAAACGCGACAAACGCTTCCTCGCGAGGGTCTTCGCGAAGCTGCTCTTGAACTTCACCTGGTGGGTGAACCGCAAGGACGAAGAGGGGAACAACCTCTTCTCCGGAGGCTTCCTCGGGCTCGACAACATCGGCGTCTTCGACCGCTCCAAGCCGCTGCCCACCGGCGGGCGCCTCGCGCAGGCCGACGGCACCGCGTGGATGGCCTTCTTCGCCGCCAACATGCTCGCGATCGCCTTCGAGCTCGCGAGCGAGCCCGCCGCGGAGGACCTCGCCTCGAAGTTCTTCGAGCACTTCATCGCGATCGCCGACGCGATGAACGGCTTCGGGGGCACCGGCCTGTGGGACGAACGCGACGGCTTCTACTACGATCAGATCGTGCATGGCGGGCACCGCATGCCACTGCGCATCCGGTCGATCGTGGGCCTCATCCCGCTGTTCACCGCCGAGCTGCTCTCCTCCGAGACGCTAGGCTCGATGCCGCACTTCACGAAGCGCATGGACTGGTTGCTGGAGCACCGTCAAGATCTGGCCAAGCGCATCTCGTGGATGGAATGCCCCGAGAACGATCGCGAGCACCTCAGGCTGCTCGCGATCCCCTCGCGTGAGAGGCTCGAGCGAGCGCTCGCCTACGTGCTCGACGAGCGCGAGTTCCTCTCGCCCTTCGGCATCCGCTCGCTCTCGCTCCACCACCGCGACCACCCCTTCGTGCTGCGCGTCGGGAGCGAGGAGCACCGCGTCGACTACACGCCCGGCGAGTCGACGAGCCGCATGTTCGGTGGCAACTCCAACTGGCGGGGGCCGATCTGGCTGCCCATCAACTACCTCTTGGTCGAGGCGCTCGAGCGATACCACCTCTTCTACGGCGACTCGCTCAGGGTGGAGTGCCCGACCGGCAGCGGGAACTACATGAACCTGCGCGAGGTGGCGCGGGAGATAGCGCGCAGGCTGGTCTCGCTCTTTCTGCCCGATCCACGAGGAGAGCGGCCCTGCTTCGGCAGGCACCGCGAGCGCTACGCCCAGGATCCAGATTTTCGCGAGCTCTTGCTCTTCCACGAGAACTTCCACGCCGACAGCGGCGCGGGCCTCGGCGCGGAGCACCAGACGGGCTGGACCGCGCTCGTGACGCGGCTCGTGGCCAAGCTCCACGCCGACGAGCAGGGCTGAGCCTCGTCGGCCCGCCCGGTGGGGATAGATTTTTCCCGCTGGAGTGGCGGTGCTAACGTGGTCTTCCATGGCCGCGTCCGGGAGCCCGAGCGACGTCGACGAGAGCCCGGAGGTCGACGTCGGTCCGCTCCGCTACCACCCTGGTGATCTCGTCGCCGACAAGTACCGGCTCGAGGAGCTCCTGGGCGAGGGCGGCATGGGCACGGTGTGGCGCGCGAAGAACCTCGCGCTCGACGCCGACGTCGCCGTCAAGCTGGTGCACGCGGAGCTGCTCGGCGCGGAGAGCTCGGAGCGGCTGAGGCGAGAGGCGCACGCCACGGCGCGCCTCGAGCACCCGTCGGCGGTGAGGGTCTTCGATCTGGGCGAGACCTGGCTCGGCGACGCCTTCATCGTGATGGAGCTGCTCCGTGGGCGCAGCCTGCGGGCGCTGCTCGAGGAGCGCGCTCGCCTCGGCGCGCTCGAGCTGGTCGCGCTCGTCCTGCCGATCGCGAGCGCGGTCGCGGCGGCGCACGCCAAGGGCATCGTGCACCGCGATCTGAAGCCCGAGAACCTGATGCTCGTCGAGGACGAGTCGGGCCACGTGGTGCCGAAGGTCCTCGACTTCGGCATCGCCAAGGTCGAGGGCGCGGCCGCCTCGGGGCGCTCGACACAAGCTGGCACGATCCTGGGTAGCCCCGAGTACATGTCGCCCGAGCAAGCCCGCGGCGAGGTCGATCGCATCGACGCGCGCACCGACATCTGGTCGCTCGGCGTGGTGGTCTACGAGGCGCTGTCGGGGCGCTCGCCGTTCGCGGCCGGGCACCCGCTCGCGATGCTGCGCGCGGTGATCGACGACGAGGTGCCCACGCTCGAGGCGCTCGGGCTCGCGGACGCCAAGCTCTCGGCGATCGTCGAGCGCGCGATGCAGAAAGACCCCGACGCGCGGCACGAGGACATGCGCTCCATGGGGCGCGCGCTCGCCGAGTGGGCGACCGGGCAGGGGCTCGACACCGACTGCACGGGGGCGTCGATCGCGGCGCACTGGCTGCGTGACGTGTCGCTCGCGTCACTGCGCACGAGCGGTCGGGTCGGCCTCGCGCGCGCGTCGCTGTCGAGCGTCGATGACTCGCCGAGCGCGCGCCGCTCCAACGCGAGCACGGTGCCCGGCCCGCCGGCCGAGGCGCCGAAGGCGCCCCCCGCCTCCGAGGGCGCTCTCGCGCCTCGCTCCGAAGCCGAGGCGCCGCCGCCGACCGCACCGGTCGTCGAGCTGCGCGCTCGCCCGCGCCGGGGAGGCGCCGTCGCCGTGGCGGCCCTCGCGCTCGTGCTGGGCGGCGCGGGCACGGCCGCGGTCGTGCTGGGCCTCGGCCCGAGCCCCAGCGGTGCCCCCGCGCACGCCCCGCAGGTCGCCACCAGCACACCGAGCTCGCTCGCTCCCGCCCCGAGCCCGCAGCCGCCTGTCGCGCTCGCCGACGCGCCTCCGGCGGCTTCGGCCTCCGCCGCGCTGCCCTCCGCCCGCGCGAGCGTGGGTCTCGCGCCGAGCGCCTCGGCGGCGCTCCCGCCCCCGCCTGCCGTCGAGGCTTGCATGGGGGCGCTCTTCCCGGACCGCTCCTTCGCGACCGATGCCGAGCTCGGCTTCGTGTGCGCCGAGTCGGATCCACGCAAGGTCGCCACGCGCTTGCGCTCGGAGATCGCGCGTCAGGGGCTCCTGCGCGGCGAGACGACCGAGGGCATGCGCCTCTGGGCGCTGCTCAGCTGGTACGAGCTCGCGCTCGTCGCCGTCGCGAAGGGCTCGTGCTGCACGCCCGAGGAGGCGCGCGCGATCGAGCTGCCTCCCTCGGTCGGCGCCTGTCCAGAGCTGCGCGGGGTGCTGACGCAGCTCGCGGACGCGGTGCGCACGGGGGCCGAGCCGGAGCGGGCGATCGCGGACTTCAGGCTCACCTCCGCGTGCATCGAGCGGGGCTACCGCCTGAACGCTGCGCTCTCCAACCCCTATCCCTTCAAGTCGCCAGTCGGCAGCGGCTCGGAGTCCGCGTTCCGCCGTGTGCTCGAGCGGGCTCGCCCCACGCCCGCTCGCCCCGCGCCCGCTCGTTGAACGACTCGAAGCGCGCGCAGCGAGCGCGCGCCTCGTCTCGCTTCACTCCGCCCAGTCGATCTCGGTGGGGGGCAGGGTCCGGTAGTTGGCGTCGACGTGGTCCATGAGCTCGAGCCACCACTTCTCCGCCTCGTGGCCGGTCGAGCGAGGGCTGTCGACGTAGAAGTTGCCGCGAATGCACTCCGCCCGACCGTCGGCGCCGGGACGGCAACGCCCGTCGACGTAGACGAGGATCGCCTTGGGCAGGCGCGAGGCCATGCCATCGGCGCCGTTGTTCATCCAGTTCGCCACGAACACGATCGCGGCCCCGAGATCCTCCGGCGTCATGCCGTAGCCGTGCAGCATGTAGATGACCGGGTACCGGCGATCTTGCTGATCGGCGTGCCCGTAGCCCGGCGGGAAGTTGATGGCCACCGGGCCCTTGCGTCCCGTCGAGTCGGTGAACTCGAAGTTGCAGGCGCCGTCGATCTCGCAGTTCGGCAGCCCCTCCATCGGCTTGTCGCCCGAGGAGCTCACCAGGGTACGCAGCTCCGGCTGCGTCCAGCGCGAGCCGATGTAGTAGAGCGCCGACTGCAGGCGGCCGGTGATCTGCAGCACCGTGCCGACGTGCTGACCGTTGCCGTTCTCGACGTTCACCGCGTCGGGATCGATCATGCCGTAGCGCAAGAGCACCGAGCCGGGCACGTCCTTCCACGGGATGAGCGCGGGCGAGAACTGGTTGGGCGTCAGAGGATCGAAGCCGGGGATCTGCGAGAAGTCGCTGTAGTACGCGGTGTCGCGCCCACGGCTCGCGAGGCTGCCCGCGAGGTGCTGCGCGCCGACGTGGAAGTTGAAGATGTCGCGCAGCCCGCCGTCGGTCCACACGTCGAGGCGCGAGAGCGCCGCGTCGTCGATGGGACCACCCGGCAGCTCGGTGTTGTCGCCCCGGAACGAGCCTGCCGGGTCGTGGCCCCACATGCGCGCGAGCCCACGCGCGACGGTGAACTTTCCGTCGCCTTCGCCTACGTCGTAGCCATCGCCGGCCTGCTGCCAGCCATTCGCCGGCTGCTGCGGCGTGCCGGCGACCCCGTCGATGCCGACGTCGAGGAAGGGCTCACCCTCTTGGTAGCGGTGATCGCCCTCGGTGCCACCCGGGTTGAACTGCGCGTCGTAGTCGTCGCCGTTCGGATCCTCGTTGACCCCTGCGACGTAGCCGGGCTCGTCGACGCTCGCGAGGCCGTCGGTGCCGACGTCCTGCCAGGGCTCGTGCCCGCTGCGGATCACCGGCTCGAGCGCGTCGCGCTTGCCGTTGCCGTTGTAGTCGACCGCGAGCGCCACCTCGAGCGGGTAGTCGTTCGCCGCCTCCGGCTTCCAGGCGTTGGCCCAGGGCGACTCTTCTTGGCTCGTCGGCGTGCCGTCGCAGACCGTGATGACGGGGAAGGTGCCGTCCGGGTTGAACTCGTCGTCGTAGTAGTTGTCGAGCACCAGCGTGTTCGCGCAGCGCTCCGTGGGGCAATTCTGTTGGAGCTCCTTCTGCTTCGCGTTGTCGGGGTGATCGCTGATGGGATCGACCCACACCGCGCACTCGTCGGTCGAGCGGTTGCCTCGCACGCTCGGGTGCGTGGGTGGCACGCCCGGGGGCAGGTGCTCCCCGCCGGGCGCGAGGTTGTCGCCGTTCGGGTTGCCGAAGCCGAGCGCGAGGTCGCGGAAGATCTGCGCGTAGTCCTGCCTGGGGAAGCTGCCGCCCGTACCCGTGCGCGGATACTCGGCCCACCAATGGTTGAAGGTCTGAGGGTGCTCGTAGGGGTCGGTGGGCTCGGGCAGGAGCGTGCATCGGCCCTGGTTCGTCGAGGTCTTGCCGAGGCAGGTCTCGTCGTTGGCGCAGTTCGCGTCGGTGTCGCAGAGCGTGGCGTCGGTGGCGATGTCGTCGATCGTCGTGCCCGGCGCGATGCGGCGGAAGCCACCCATGTGGTTCTTCTGGATGTGATCCATCAGCCAGCCCCAGGTGGCGGGGCCGCCGAGCGGCGCGATGACGTCGAACTTGTCGTGGTGGCGCGTGCCGAACATGCTCGAGCCCATGCCGCCCATCGACACGCCGATGACGGCGCGGTGCATGATCCTGCGCTTCCTCACGGCCGTGCCAGCGTCTTCCGCGACGACCGCCTGGTAGGTCCCGAGGCGCGGCGCCTTGAAGCTGAGCGCCCAGGTCCCGCCGACGAGCTCGAAGCGCGGATCGGCGACGGGCACGACGCGCGGCTCGGGGAACTTCGGGCTCGAGTGCAGCACGCGCAGGTGGCGGAAGCGCGCCGCCGAGGGCATGAGGGCCGGGTTCACGGGCACGCTCATCGGCACGTCTCGGCGGAACTTGAGCGTCTTCGGCCCGAACTCGATGGCCGGGCCGAGTGCGCGGTAGCCGGCGGGCAGGGCCTGCGTGCCGCAGCCCACCGTCGCGGGGAAGGGGTCGACGTTCCAGAGATCGCTGCCCGCGTTCACGGTGTTCGCGCCGTTCGGAAGGCCGATCGAAGCGCCTGCGAGGCCGCCTTGGCCGGCGAGCGTCTCCGCCTCCTCGAGCGAGGCGTCCGAGATCGCGCTGCCGCTGCAGACGGGCGCCGCCTCCGGGAGGACCTCGACCTCGAGCAGCGCTTCGGCGCTCGTTCCGTCTCCGCGCGGGATGCGCGCGGTGATCGTGTGGCTGCCGGGCGTGCTCGTGCCGTTGAGCGAGAGCACGACCGTGCCTTGGTAGAGCGTCACGCTCGGCGAGGCCGGAAGGTTCAGCTCGGGGGAGCTCGCGACGAGCTCGATCGGGGCGCGCGTGCAGACGTCGGGCTCGACGATGAGCTCGACCTCACGCGTCGTGCAGCCCGTCGCGCCCGCGGGGCAGGGCGGGACGAAGATCCTCGCCGGGCTGAAGCGGCCACGCACGAGGTTGGGCTGGGGGGCCGCACACACGTCGCCCGGGCGAAGCTGGGGCGTGGGCTCGACGTCGTCGCCGGGGCTCGGGTCGTCGTCGCCGCAGCCTGCGCTCAGTGTGCCGCCGACGAAGGGCAGCGCGAGCAGGGGGGCGAGCAGGCTCGTGCGCAGCACGCGCGAGGAGCGGAGGCGTCGGAGGAGGTTGGGCATGGTCGGCGTCCGGAGGCTGAAGGCGCTCGACGTTGCGGCTTTTTGCAGGCGACCGCAACGGCGAAGCAAGGAAAACCCATCGGCGATCGGCGGCCGCCGAGCGGCCTCAAGGCGGCGGTGAGGCGCTGCCTGCGGCGGGGCCCTCGACGGCGCTCGAGCTCGAGCCCGCGCTCAGCGTGCCGATCCAGCTACCCGCGAAGGAGGTCGGGACGAGCTCGGCGTCCACGCCGAGGGCGCCGCTCATGACGAGCTCGAGCTTGCCCGACGGGCTCGGCTCGTCGCTCGCCGCCGCCGCCGCCAGGCGATCGCCGATGGCCTCGACGCAGAGCGCGGCACCACAGCTCGCGTCGCAGCCCGCGAAGCCCGCGACGAGCGCGCCGAGCTCCGAGCAGTCGAGCCCGAGCGCGAGCTCCTCGGCCAGCCGCCGACCGACCGCCTCGAGCACGGCCGCTTCGAGCAGGCCGCGAGCGTGCCGCGCCGGCGCCCAAGGGATGGAGCCCGATACGAGCAGCACGTCGCCTGGGTCGACCTTCCAGCTCGGCGTCGCCAGCGCGAAGCCGGCCTCCGATCCGAGCTGAGAGCCGAACCAGGTGAGCTCGAGCTCGGCGCTGCCGTCAGGGCGACCCGTGATGCGGCCGTCGACGCCGAGGCTCAGGTCTTCGACGCCGAAGCTGACCGCCGCCGGCCCGTGGGACGAGAGCAAGCTGCGCGCGTCGCGCTCCTCGAGCGCGAGGTCGATCGCGAGGTCGAGGTCTGCGCTCGCGCGGTGCGCGTCGAAGGCCGCGACGTCCGCGGCGCCTAGCCTCGCGCGCATGGCGTCGAGCAGCGCGCCAGGCAGCTCGGCCCGGGGCGGGAAGGCCGCCGCGACGAAGCCCTCCACGGACTGCTCCAGCAGCGCGCCGTGGGCGTAAGGGTCGGCCGAGAAGCCCAGCGACAGCGCGAGCTTCGTGGCCGCGAGCACCACGGGCCGATCGAGCACCTCGAGCTCGAGCTTCGCGCTGCCCGGCGCGGCGATGCTCGTCTCCACGCAGCCCGCGACCAGCGCGCCCGCGCGCACGGCGACCGCGAGCTTCGGGCCGACGGGCACCGATTCCACGATCGGGTCCGCGCCCACCGGAGCGTTCGCCCGCAGCGCGCCCTCGGGGTCGAGCGGGAAGCCCGCGAGCACGTCGGCGCACTTCGAGTCCACGAGCACGCTCGCGGTCCAGCTCTCGAGCGTGCGCGCGCCCGCGTAGAGCGGCGTCACCCGCAGCGCAGCGAAGCCTCGCTCGCTCACGGCGACGGGCAGCTCGGCGGCGCTCTCACCCGAGGTCGCCCTGAGTCGGAAGGTGGCCGGCGCGGAGGGCGCGCGCAGCACGAAGCTCGCGCGCCCCGAGCCGTCGGCGGTGGCGGTCGTGCGGTTGATCGAGGCGTCGCGGCCCTCGCCGAGCAGGTACAGCCGCACCGTCGCGCCGGGCTGCGTGCGCAGGCCCACGCTGCGCTCCTCCAGCGGGCCGAGCTCGAGCGTGCCCTGGTCCTCGAAGCGCAGCTCCTCCCCGGGCTCGTGGCCGCCTCCGCCGCCCGCGCCGGGATCCGAACTCTCGGAGCAGCCGGCCCCGCACAGCGTGAGCGCGCACGCCGCCACGCGCAGGGATCCCGACCACCGTGCCATCCAAGCCAAGCTCATCGAAGCTCGATCGTAGCGCGAACTGCCGAGGTGTCGACGTTCCTCGCTGCGCGCGTGGCGCCCCGGCGAGGCGCGTCCCGGGCGCCAGCGCTCGCTCAGTCGAGCGAGAAGAGCTCTTCGAGGTCCGACTTGGTGAGCTTCTTGGTCCCGCCCGCGTCCTCGCTGAGCACGCTCGCGACGAGCTCCCGCTTCTTCTGCTTGAGCTGGAGGATCTTCTCTTCGATCGTCCCCGCTGCGACGAGCCGGTAGACGGACACCACGCGCGTCTGTCCGATGCGGTGTGCGCGGTCGGTGGCCTGCTGCTCGACAGCGGGGTTCCACCAGGGGTCGAAGTGGATGACCGTGTCGGCGGCGGTGAGGTTCAGGCCCGTGCCACCCGCCTTGAGGCTGATGAGGAAGACCCCGACCGACGGGTCGTTCTGGAAGCGCTCCACGCGCGCCTGGCGGTCCTTCGTGGAGCCGTCGAGGTACTCGTAGGTCAGACCATCTTCCTTGAGGGCCTTCTCCACGAGGCGCAGCATCGTGACGAACTGGCTGAAGACGAGCACCTTGTGGCCGCCCTCGACAGCGTTCTGCAGGAGCTCGCGCAGCGCGACGAGCTTGCCTGAGTCGTCGTCGCCGAACTCACGCGGCAGACCGAGCAGGCGAGGGTCGCAGGCCGCCTGCCTCAGGCGGGTGATGCCTGCGAGGATCTGGAGCTGGGCCTTCGCGAGGCCCTCGCGCTCGACGGCGCCCATCACCTGCGCGCGCACCTCGCGGGCCACCTCTTGGTAGACCATGCGCTGCTCGCCCGTGAGATCGCAGACCTGATCGGTCTCGAGCTTCTCCGGTAGATCCTTCGCGACCTCGAGCTTGGTGCGGCGCAGGATGAAGGGGTGGATCGTCGCTCGGAGCCGCTGCGCGACCTTGTAGTCGCCGGCCTCGATGGGCTTCGCGAAGCGCTGTTCGAAGCGCTCGAGCGGGCCGAGCAGCCCGGGCGAGACGTAGTCGAAGATGCTCCAGATCTCCGAGAGGCGGTTCTCGATCGGGGTGCCGGTGAGCGCGAGGCGCCGCTTCGCCTTGAGCCGCTTGGCGGCCGCCGCGGTGGCCGAGAGCGGGTTCTTGATGTGCTGCGCTTCGTCGAGGATCGCGTAGTCGAGGTCGAGCGACGCGAGGAACTCCTCGTCGCGACGCAGCAGCGCGTAGCTCGTGATGACGACCTCTGCCTCACGGACCTGGTCGACCTGTTCCTTGCGATCCGCGCCGTGCCAGAGCGCGACGCTCAGCGTCGGGGAGAAGCGCGCGAGCTCGCGCTCCCAGTTGGTCACGACGCTCGTCGGCGCCACGATGAGCGCGCGCAGCTTCTTCTCCTCGGCCTTCACCGAGAGCAAGAGCGCGATGGTCTGCACGGTCTTGCCGAGACCCATGTCGTCGGCGAGCACGCCACCCGAGCGGAGGTCGTGCACGAAGCGGAGCCAGGAGAGGCCTGCCTCCTGGTAGGGGCGCAAGGTCGCCTTGAGCCCGCGGGGCTTCTTCGCGCTCGCGATGTCGTCGATGTTCGCGAGCTTGTGGAAGAGCTCCTTCGCGCCCGTCGACACCGTCGTCTGGGCCGCGTGCTGCAAGAGCTCCTGCACGCGACCTGCGTGCGCCAGCGGGATCTTTCCGCCCTTGCCCGCGGCGGTGAGCAGCTCGATCTCGCGGTCCATCATCGCCTGGATGGCGTCGGCGTCGAAGGCCGCGAAGGAGCCATCGTCGAGCCGCACGTACTTCTTCCCGGCGGCGATGCAGCGGCGCAGCTCGTCGCGATCGACGCTCACGCCCTCGCTCTCGAAGCTCAGCTTCACGCTCAACCAGTCGATGCCCGAGCCCACCTTCGCGAACACGGAGATGGGCTGCGAGCGGACCTGCGTGTCGACGAGGTCCTCCGGCACGAAGAGGTCCCACTCGTCGGGCAGGCTGGCGAGGCCGTCGCTCCAGAACTGGATCGCGCGGTCGCCCTTGGCGACGAAGCTCTGACCGCTCTCGTCCGCCGAGAGCCCCAGATCCGCGAGGCGCTGCGCGGCCTCCTGTTGCGCGGCGATGTCGACGCGCACGCAGCGCGCGCGTCGGGCCCCTTCGGCTGGCGGCTCCACGAGCACCGGCAGCGAGATGCCGTCGGCGCGCACGGGGATCTCCTGGTCGCCGTAGCAGGCGTAGAGCTGTACCTGGGCCTCGACGAGGGTGCCGCCGGCGCGCATGCGGAAGGTGGGCGTCAGATCGACGACGTCGCAGATCTGCGAGATGTCGGGGAGCTCGGCGCCCAGCTCCAGGCAGACGCGCGGCAGGCCCTGCATGAGCACGCGCGCGAGCTCCACCATCGGCTCGGCGATCGTCGGTGAGCGCATGAGCCGTCGCAGGGCGGCGACCGAGACGCGTTTGTCGATGCGACGGGCGATGCCCTCCTGGGTGTCGAGGTGCCAACCCGGCCAGCCCTCGAACCAGCCGCCCGACACGAGTGCGAAGCGGCGCTTGTCGCTCGGGCGCTCGAAGCTGGTCTTCACGATGATGGTGTCGCCCCCGACGAGCTCGAGGTCGAAGCGCGGCCTCAGCGCTTCTTCGCTGAAGCGCAGCTGCATCAGCGCGGGCTCGAGCAGCACGCGCTGCCCCTCGAGCAGGGGCAGGAGGTCTGCGACGTCTTCGCCGCGCACGTCGACCGCGGGGTGCCGCGGGTTACCGCTCTCGAGCCGGGCCAGGAGGCGGAGCGCGCCTCGCTCGGCGGTGGGGAAGAGCGTCTGCCAGGTGAGGGCCGTGGAGGGCAGCACCGGCATGCGCGCGTCGGCGTCGAGCACGGTCACGGTGAGCGCGCCCTGGCGCACGTGGATCCGGAACTCGAGCTTGCGTGCCCCCGCGAGTCCGTCGGGAGGCAGCCAAGCGCCGATGCCCGTCGCGCGCGCCGACGCGTCGTGGGGCGCCGCCGTCAGCCCTTGCGAGGCCGCCGCGCCGTGGTGGTGGGCCGTGGCGTGCACGACCGTCGACCCCGGCGGGCCCATGGCGGCCATGGTGCTCTGCGCGGAGGAGCTGGTGGCGCGGCTGCGGCGACGGTCTCGACGGCCGCGCTTCGAGGGCTCGGCAGCGGCGTGCGCCGTGGCGGGCACGGCGGGCC
>CALKVW010000017.1 GCA_938004785.1 uncultured Polyangiaceae bacterium | reverse complement strand
GCGCTTTCGCTGCGCTCCAGTGCGGCGCGGGATGCGTGAGCGGCGCGCCGGGCGAGGGGCTCGCGCAGGCCGACTCACAGGCCGGCGCGCTCGCCGCCGTGCTCGCCGCCCAGCCCGCGGATGTGCTGTTCCGGCGAGCGAGCGCCGCGCTCGTCGCCCGCGACGCAGCTCACGCGGGCTTCCTGCGCGACGCCGAGGAGCTCGCCCAGGCCGCGAGAGCGCTCGGCGTGGGCGCGCCCGGAGCGGAGGCTCGCGCGAAGTAGGCAGACGTCGAGCTCCACGGTCGTCGCGTAGGCGCAACGTGACCGAGGCCGCGTGGGGTGTACCATGCGACCCCATGAAGACACGCGCAGCCGTCGCCTACGAAGCAGGCAAGCCCCTCGTCATCGAGGAGGTCGACCTCGAGGGACCGAAGGCCGGTGAGGTGCTCGTCGAGCTCGAGGCCACCGGCGTCTGCCACACCGACGAGTTCACGCGCTCGGGCGCCGACCCGGAGGGCCTCTTCCCGGCGATCTTCGGCCACGAGGGCGCAGGCGTCGTGCTCGAGGTCGGCGCCGGCGTCACCTCGGTCGCGCCCGGCGATCACGTCATCCCGCTCTACACGCCCGAGTGCCGCGGCTGCAAGTCCTGCCTCAGTCGCAAGACGAACCTCTGCACGGCCATCCGCGCGACCCAAGGCAAGGGGCTCATGCCAGACGGCACGAGCCGCTTCTCGATCAAGGGCAAGCGCATCCACCATTACATGGGCTGCTCGACCTTCTCGAACCACACGGTGCTGCCCGAGATCGCGCTCGCCAAGGTCCGCAAGGACGCGCCCTTCGACAAGATTTGTTACATCGGCTGCGGCGTGACCACGGGCCTCGGCGCGGTGATCTTCACGGCGAAGGTCGAGCCGGGCGCGAACGTCGTCGTCTTCGGGCTCGGCGGCATCGGGCTCAACGTCATCCAGGGCGCGAAGCTCGTCGGCGCCGACAAGATCATCGGCGTCGACATCAACCCCGCGCGCGAGGCGCTCGGGCGCGAGTTCGGCATGACGCACTTCGTGAACCCCAAGGAGCTGAAGGGCGATCTGGTCGCGCACCTCGTCGAGCTCACCGGCGGCGGCGCCGACTACAGCTTCGAGTGCGTCGGCAACGTACAGCTCATGCGCCAGGCCCTCGAGTGCTGCCACCGAGGCTGGGGCGAGAGCATCATCATCGGCGTCGCCGGCGCGGGGCAGGAGATCGCGACGCGCCCCTTCCAGCTCGTCACGGGGCGCGTATGGAAGGGCTCGGCCTTCGGTGGCGCGCGCGGCCGGACCGACGTGCCCAAGATCGTCGACTGGTACATGGACCGCAAGATCCGCATCGACGAGCTCATCACCCACAAGCTCCCGCTCGAGCGCATCAACGAGGCCTTCGATCTCATGCACGCGGGCACGTCGATCCGCAGCGTGGTGGAGTTCTGATGAGCGACCTCGTCTTGCGCAGCGAGCACCACGCCTTCAGCGGGCTGCAACGCTTCTACGAGCACACGAGCGAGGCCTGCGCCGGGCCGATGCGCTTCTCGGTGTTCCTGCCGCCGAGGGCGACGATCCACGGCGAGCGCGTGCCGGCGCTCTACTTCCTCGCCGGGCTCACCTGTACCGAGGAGACCTTCATGGCCAAGGCTGGCGCGCAGCGCATCGCCGCCGACCTCGGCCTCGCGCTCGTCGCGCTCGACACGAGCCCACGCGCGACGCGCATCGAGGGCGACGACGAGCACTGGGACTTCGGCCTCGGCGCGGGCTTCTACGTCGACGCCACGGTGGCGCCCTGGTCGAGCTGCTACCGCATGCGCAGCTACGTCGTGCAGGAGCTGCCCGCGCTGGTCGAGGCCGAGCTGCCGATCCTCACCGATCGGCGCGGCATCTTCGGCCACTCGATGGGTGGTCACGGCGCGCTCTCGATCGCGCTCGGCGAGCCCGGCCGCTACCAGAGCGTCTCGGCCTTCGCGCCGATCGTCGCGCCCAGCCAGGTGCCCTGGGGCCAGAAGGCCTTCGCGCGCTATCTCGGCGAAGACCGCGCGGCCTGGGCGCGCCACGACACCGTGGAGCTCCTGCTCGCGGGCCAGCGCTTCGACGGCACGCTGCTCGTCGACCAAGGCCTCGCCGACAAGTTCCTCGAGCGCGAGCTGCGCCCCGAGCTGCTCGAGGCCGCCTGCGCGCACACGGGGCAGGCGCTCCAGCTGAGGCGCCACGCCGAGTACGACCACAGCTACTACTTCATCGCCACGTTCGTCGACGAGCACCTGCGCCACCACGCGCGCGCGCTGCGCGGCTGAGCTCAGCTGCGCGCGAGCGCCTTCCATTCGGTGTGCACGGCGACGCCTGGGCGGTCGAGGCGTTCGTAGCCGTGCGCGCCGAAGTAGTCGCGCTGCGCCTGGATCAGGCTCGCGCTGCCTCGCCGGGTCGCCATCGCGTCGATCCAGCTCAGCGTCGTCGCCAGGCCAGGGATCGCGTAGCCCTCGCGCACGGCGGCCGAGACGACGCGCCTGAACCCCGGCAAGCAGCGCCGGAGCTCGTTGCCGAGCCCGGGGTCGAGCAAGAGCGACGCGGGCTCGGCCGCGGCGTAGGCCGCGCTCACGCGATCGAGGAAACGCGCGCGGATGATGCAGCCCGCCGTCCAGATGCGCGCGATCTCGGCGAGCTCGGTGCCGTAGCCCTTCACCTCGCTCGCGCGCTCGAGCAGCGCGAAGCCCTGCGCGTAGCTCGCGATCTTGGCAGCGTAGAGCGCGTCGCGAAGATCGTCTCGCGAGACGCCCTCGAGCTTCGCGGGCGCGTGGCCCATCACCGAGGCGAGCTCGCTGCGCAGGCCGGCCTCGGAGCTCGTGATGCGCGCGTCGACCGCGGCGGCGATCGTCGGGATCGCGACGCCGAGCTCGGCGGCGGCGATCACCGTCCAGCGCCCGGTGCCCTTCTGCCCGGCTTTGTCGAAGATGGCGTCGAGCAGGAGCTGGCCGGGCCGCTCCGGGTCGGCGACGCGGAAGATGTCGGCGGTGATCTCGACGAGGAAGCTCTCGAGCTCGCCCTCGTTCCAGCCCGCGAAGGTGTCGGCGAGCTCGGCCGGCGCGAGGCCGAGCCCCTGGCGCAGCAGCGTCGCGATCTCGGCGATGAGCTGCATGTCGCCATACTCGATGCCGTTGTGCACCATCTTCACGAAGTGGCCCGCGCCGCCGCTCCCGCAGTGCGCGACGCAGGGTCCGTCGCTGCCCACCGCGGCGATCTTCTGCAGCGCGGGCGCGAGGCGCTGCCAGGCCTCGAAGTCTCCCCCCGGCATGAGCGAGGGGCCGAGCAGGGCGCCTTCTTCGCCGCCGCTCACGCCCATGCCGACGAAGCGCCAGGGCCTCGCCGCCGCGCGCGCCGCGCGGCGCTCGGTGTCGGTGTGCAGGCTGTTGCCGCCGTCGATCACGACGTCGCCGGTCTCGAGCAGCGGCTCGAGCGCGTCGAGCACGTCGTCGACCGGGGAGCCCGCGACGACCATCACGAGGATGCGCCGAGGGCGCTCGAGGCTCGCGACGAAGCTCTCGAGCGAGGGGTGCACGTCGAGCTTCGCCTCCGGGTGCGCTGCCGCGACCGCTCGAGCCTTCTCGTAGCTGCGGTCGTAGCCCGCGACCGCGTAGCCGCGGCTCGCGAAGTTGCGAGCGAGGCTCGATC
>CALKVW010000016.1 GCA_938004785.1 uncultured Polyangiaceae bacterium | reverse complement strand
CACCAAGGGCGCGGGCGGCTCCGAGAAACCCGGCGAGGGTGGTGCGGGCGGGAGTGGGCTCGAACCGGAAGCGAGCTTCGAGGGCTGGGACGCGCTCGAGCTCGTCGCCCGCGTCGACACACCCGCGCTGCGCGCCGAGCGTCTGCGCGTCGCGGTGCTGATCGACGTCTCGCCCAGCATGCGCGACGCGCTGCCGGTCACGCGTGGGGTGATCGACGCCATCGCCGCCGGTCTCGACCAGAGCGGCGACGAGCTCGCCGTGCTGACCTACGCGGGCGACGTGCGCGTCGAGCGTGCGCTCGGCTCGACGGCCGGGCAGCAGGTCCTCTCCAGCGAGCTCGACCTCGGCCCCAGGACCGGGAGCGCGCTCGACACCGCGCTCTCCGCGGCCTTCGGCCTCGTCCCCGTCGGCGAGCCGCTCCACGTCGTGCTCGTGACGGACGGCGCCACGCAGGCGACCGACGCGGTCCTCGAGCAGGTCGCCCAGGCACGCAAGGGCGGTTCGAAGCTCAGCGTCGCGCTCGTGGGCAAGCCAGAGCGAAAGACGGGCGCGCCACCGCCGAGCTTCCGCCGCACGTTCGGCGACCAGCTCGTGACCCGAGGCGGAGGCGGGCTCCACCTCCTCGACAGCACGACCGACGTGGTCGAGGTCCTCGGCGGTCAGGGCTTCGCGCGGAGCTTCGGCACGGCGCTTCGTGCAGAGCACCTCGCGCTCGCGCTCGGCCCCTACTTCCACCTGCCGGTGCCAGACGCCGCGGGCTCCGGCCAGGCTGGCTCGCTCGAGCTCGCGCCCCTGCGCAGCTACGTCGTGCGACTACCTCTGCTCGTCTGCTCCGCCGAGGTGCTCGAGACCCAAGCCGCCGCGCTGCTCGACGAGGTCTCGCTCTCGCTGTTCGGATCGGACCCACAAGTGCCCATGCTCGTGGCCCAGCCGACGAGCTACCAAGAGCTCGGCTTCGACGGCATCGACTGGGTCGACCTCGCCGTCACGGCGACCGTGGGCGCGCTGCGAGGCGGCTCCACGCTCGCGGCCTCGGGCCAGATCCTCGAGGCCCAAACCGCCCTCGGCTGTGCGCAGAGCCCCGAGGCGCAGGGCTGCGACGCGCTCGAGGAGCTCGAGGCTCTGCTCGACCTCTACGCCAGCGCGAACTGAGGCCGCACAGCTCGAGACGACGCACCAGGAGGACCATCGGCCATGGACCACTCGAGTCCCGACGCAGCGCAGACTTCCCAGCCGGTGTCGACCCGCGCTCGAGTCGCCCGAGCGCGGCCGTCGTCGATGCTCTGGCGGGCGCTGCTCAGCGCCTCCCTCGTGGCGGCTTCCGGAACGGCCTGCCAGTCGCTCGAGTTCGACCGCAGCGACGATGACGGCGGAGGAGGCGGTGGTGGCGTCAATCGGACCCCCGTGAGCACGAGCGGCGCCGGGGAGGGAGGCGAGACACCGGCGCTCGACCCCCAAGAGGCAACCATCGGCGGCATCACTGCCCCCGTTCCGGTCGGCGATCCCGACGAGCTCTTCGAGCAGTGCGTTCCTCCGAGCCCGATGTCCGCGGTTCCTCTCTTCGAGAGCGTCCACGCGCTGCCGTCGATGCGCAGCACCGCGAGCGCGGCGTGGGCCCAGGCGATGCTCGCAGCGGGGCGCCTCCCGGACGGCGAGCTCTTGCGGAGCGCCGAGTTCCTCGCGCACTTCGCCTCTGCGCACGAGGGGCTCGAGCAGCGTCTGGAGGTCGATCTCTCCCAAGCCGACCCGAGCAGCGACTCGGTCGAGATCTCGCTGCGCCACTTCAGCCCGGCGGAAGCGCGCGAGCCGCTCCGCCTCGTCGTGCTCGTCGACCTGTCGGCCAGCATGCAGCACGCGCTGCCCGTGGTGCGCGCGGTGCTCGGACAGCTCGGTGCCCAGCTGAGGGAGTCCGACGAGGTCGGGGTCGTCGGCTTCGCGAGCGAGACCCAGGTGCTCGCGCCGCTCGCGCCCGCCGACTCCAGCGTGCGCACGACCGTCGCGGACCTCGTCGTCTCGACGTCCCAGGGAGCGGATCTCGCCGCCGGCCTCACGGCCGCGTTCGCGCTCGGCGATCAGGCGCCGGTGCACGTGTTGCTCCTCAGCGACGGCGGCTTCGCGCCCACCCACGCCCTGCACGAGCTCGTCGACGCTCGGCGAGAACAGGGCCACCGGCTGAGCGTGCTGCTCACCGGCAAGCCGCTGCGTGACGAGGCCGGCGGCAAGAACCCGCTGTTCTTCCACCGAGCCGCGGCCGAGCTGCTCAGCGCCAGCGGTGGTGGGGCGCTGCTCTACGCCGCCGACACCTCACAGGCGGAGCGCGTGCTCGGCGGAGGCGGCGTGGGGCGTGCGCTCGGTGTCGCGGGGAGCAGCCGCGGCCTGCGGCTCGCCCTGCCCGGGTACTTCAGCCTCCTCTTGCCCGAGGTCCAGCCCGCAGCGTTCCTCGACCAGAGCTACGCGCCTGGGGCGGTCCACTCCGTTCGTTTGCTCGGGCGCTTCTGCAACCCCGCCTTGCTCGATGGCGAGGGCTTCGCGCCCTACGTCGCGACCGCCTCGCTCACGCTGCTCGACGCTGCGGGCGAGCCCACCTCGATCGTCAACCCGCTCGAGAAGTTCGACGGCGAGCTCTCGGTCGAGGAGCGCCTCGAGCGCGCGGTGCTCGGGGCCTACACGGCCTTGCGCAAGCCCGGCGCGCCGGAGCGCCGCGTAGAGGCCGTCGCGGCGCTCGACTCGCTCGCCGGCGAGCTCGCGTGTGGTGCAGCCGACGTCCGCCTCACGTGCCGTTCGCTCGCCGAGCTCGAGGCCATGCTCGGCTCGCTCGCCTCCATCGTCGGAGGCTGAGCCGCGAGCGCGTCGGCGGGAGCTGCTATCCTCCGCGCCTCGATGATGATGCCCGCCGCGAAGCTCGCCGAGCTGCGCGCAGAGCTCGCGGAGCTGCGCAAGCAAGCCGACGCACGCCTGCCGACCCCGGCCCACCCCTCCCGCGAGAGCGCTGGCACTGAGCTCGGCCGCTGGCTCGCGTCACGCTACGACGAGCTGCTCGCGCCGCTCTTCGCGCCCCTCGACGCCACCCAGGCGGCCTTCGCCGCCGTCGGCGGCTACGGGCGCGGCTGCCTCGCGCGGTGCAGCGACGTCGACGTGCGCATCCTGGCCCACGACGCGGAGGTCGCGACGGCGGTCGTCGACGACGTGCTCTACCCGCTGTGGGACGCGGGCTTCGCGGTGGGTCACCAGATCCTGCTGACGCGCGAGGTGCTCGACGTCGCGCGCGAGGACCTCGCCACCGCCACGAGCCTGCTCGACTACCGACACCTCGCGGGCGACCGCGCGATGAGCGAGGAGCTGCTCTGGCGAGCCAAGGGCAGCCTCTTCTCCACGAGCGAGCTCTCGCGCTTCTACGATCGCCTGCTCACGGACTCCGCCAAGCGCCACGAGCGCTACGGCGACTCGGTCTACCTGCTCGAGCCCGACGTGAAGAACGGCGCTGGCGGGCTCCGTGATCTCGACGTCTTCCGATGGGTCGGCGCGGCGCGCTGGGGCTCGGGGGAGCTCGAGGCCCTCGTGCGCGTCGGGGCGATCGTGCCGCGCGAGGCCGCCGAGCTCGCGCTCGCGCAGGAGATGCTCTGGTGTCTGAGGAACCTGCTCCACGCGCACGCCGGAAGGCGCAGCGACAGGCTCACCTTCGAGGAGCAAGAGTCGGCGGCGGTGCTGCTCGGCTACGGAGAGGGAGGCGAGGCCGTCGAGCGACTCATGAGCGACTACTACGTCGCCGCGCGTGCCATCAGCCGGGGCGTGACCATGCTGCTCGCGCGGGCGACGCCCACCGAGCGCAGGCGCCCCAAAGACGAGGACCTCGGCGAGGGCTTCCTCCTCCACAACGGAGAGCTCACGCTGGCCGACGCGTCGCTCCTCGAGCGGGAGCCCGCGACCGCGCTCCGCCTCGTCGCCCTCGCGGTCGAGCGCCACGTGCCGCTCTACCCCTGGATCCGCGACGCGATCATGCGCAGCGCCGCCGACGCCGCGTGGTGCGAGCGCCTGCGCGAGAGCAAGCTCGCCCGCAGGCTCTTCGTCGAGCTCGTCGCCTCGCGCCGCGAGACGCGCCTCGCTTGCGGCAGCGCGCTGCGGGAGCTCCACGAGCTCGGCCTCTTGCTCGCGATGGTGCCGGAGTTCTCGCCCGTCGTCGGCCGCGTGCACCACGACACCTACCACGTGTACACCGTCGACGTTCACAGCGTCGCCGCCGTCGATCGCCTGGCCGCGCTCGCCCGCGGCGAGCTCACCGCGAGCCACGCGCTCGCGAGCCGCCTCGCCACCGAGGTCGCGAGGCCCGCGACGCTGGCCTTCGCCACGCTCCTGCACGACGTCGGCAAGGCGATCGGCGGCAAGGACCACTCTCAGCGCGGCGCCGTCATGGCGCGCGCGATCCTCGAGCGGCTCGAGCTGCGCAGCGAGGACGTCGCCGAGGCCTGCCTGCTCATCCACGAGCACCTCACGATGTACCGTCTCGCGACCCGGCGCGACGTCGACGACCCCTCGACGATCGACGAGATGATCGCGTCGGTCATGGGCGGGCGCGAGACCTTGCGCAACCTCTTCTTGCTCACGGTCGTCGACGTGTCGACGACGAGCCCCACGTCGATGACCTCGTGGAAGGCGCAGATGCTCGACGAGCTCTACCTCGCGACCGACGCGACGCTCTCCGGGGCAGGGGAGGCCCCGCGCGCCGAGGCGGCACGGGACTCGGTGCGCGCTCGCGGCGCCGAGCTGTGGCGTGGCCCGGCGCGCGCCGCACAGCTCGAGTTCCTCGAGCGCTACCTCGCTTCGATGCCCGATCGCTACGCGCTCGCCAACAGCGAAGACTCCGTGCTCGCGCACGCCGAGCTGGCGCGGGCGCACGCAGCGCACGCGCCGCGCGTCACCCTGGGGCTCGTGCCCTCGAGCCACGCCGAGGCCGCCGAGCTCTGTATCGTCACCGACGATCGCCCCGGCCTGCTCGCGCTCATCGCGCAGGCCCTCGGCGCCTCACGCCTCGAGGTGCACGCCGCGCACGTCTACAGCCGCACGCGGGAGGGAGGCGGCGTCGAGGCCGTCGATCTCTTCTGGGTCCGCGATCGCACCGAGGGCGTCGCCGCCGTGCCGGGCGCGCTGCCGCGTCTCGAGCGGGATCTCGAGCTCTTGCTCTCCGGTGAAGCGAGCCGTGACTCGGTGAAGCTGCGCGTGGTCGGCACGAGGAGCGGACCGCCCGTGCCGACGAGGGTCACGATCGACCACCGCGCTTCACCGAGCCACACCGTCATCGAGGTCGCGACCCACGACCGCCCGGGTGTGCTCTGGGCCATCTCGCGCTGTCTCTACGAGCTCGGCCTGAGCATCGCGATCGCCAAGATCGCCACCGAGGGCGCGCGCGTGGCCGACGTCTTCTACGTCTCGGAGCCCGACGGCTCGAAGGTCGCACCCGGGCCTCGTGCCGCCGAGGTCGCCGCGAGGCTCGAGGCGGCGCTCGGCGTACCCACCCAAGGCACCGTTCAGGGCGAGGTCAAAGCGTGATACTCGGCAAGACCATGGCTCGACGAACCCCTTCGCTCGCCGTCTCCCGGAAGTCCGCGCTCCTCATCGCCGGCGCGGCGTGGCTCTACGGCTGCGCGAGCGCGCCGCCTCCCACGGAGTCGCCGCTCGACGCCGACCCGCCGCTCGTCGACCAGCCTGCCTCCGCCGCGAAGGCCAACCCTGCGCTCGACCGCGGCCTCGCCCTCGTGAAGGCCGGCAAATTCGCCGAAGCCGAGGCGCACCTCCAGGAGGCGCTCACGGTCGATCCGAGCCGCGCCGATGCGGCCTTCTACCTCGCCGTCTGCCACGAAGAGGCCGGCCGCCCAGCCGAGGCAGAGAAGCTCTACCTGCAGGCGCTCGAGCGCGACCCCGCGCTCGCCGAGGCCGCGCAGAACCTCGCCGCGCTCTACCTCGGTGAGCCGGCCCGCCCCGACGAGGCCGTGAAGCTGCTCGAGCGCGCGCTCCAGAAGGCCCCCGGCGACCCGAAGCTGCTCGCCAACCTCGCCTACGCGCACGGCCTGCGAGGCGACGTGCCCGCGGCGAGCAAGGCCTACGAGGCCGCGCTCGCGAAGGAGCCCACCGCGCAGCTCCAGTTCGCCTACGGCGTGATGCTGTTCGAGAACAAGAAGCACGCCGAAGCGGTGCCCGTGCTGCGCAAGGCCGCCGAGGGCATCGACGACCTGCCCACGCTCGCGACCATCGCGCGCATGATGGGCCCCGGAAAGGCCTTCGGCGACTGCGTGAAGCTGCTCGATCGGGTGCTCGAGGCCAAGGGCGCACCGACGGGCACGGGAGCTGCCGAGCTCCACGTGCGTCGAGGCGTGTGCAAGCACGAGCTGAAGGACGAGAAAGCCGCGAGCGCCGACTTCGAGCGCGCAATCAAGCTCGACGCGAAGTTCGCCGCCGCTCACTACTACCTGGGCCTCTCCAAGCTCGCGCAGGCCGATCGGCTGGGGGCGCGCAGCTCGCTGCGCAAGGCCTCGGAGCTCGGCGCAGAGGGCCCGATCGGCAAGCAGGCCAAGGCGAAGCTCGCCGAGCTGGGCTGGAAGTAGCTCGGCACGACCGAGCTGGGCTGGAAGTAGCTCGG
>CALKVW010000015.1 GCA_938004785.1 uncultured Polyangiaceae bacterium | reverse complement strand
ACGGGGGTTTTGCTCACAGCCACTTCGGTGGCGGAAAGTAGAATCTACCAATGGACTCTCGGGAAGAGCGTGCCGCCAGGCGGCGGGCCGAGTGGCAGGGAGAGCTGGTGAGCGCTCACGCTCCCAAGCCTGCGCTCTACGCCGACTTGTCGCTCGAAGAGCGCCTCGCTGCGATGACCCAGCTCTGCGCCCGCGCCGCCATCGCAGCCGGGCACCCTGCGAATCCATCGACGCCTCGTGCGGCGTGGCCGGGCGAGCTCTTCGAGCTGCGACGTGGCTGAGCTTCGCCTGCCCCCCGACTACGCCGATCTGCTCCGAGAGCTCGACGAAGCGCGCGCAGAGTATGTGCTCGTCGGAGGATGGGCCGTGGCGGTACACGGGCACGGGCGCGCGACCGACGACCTCGACGTCTTCGTGCGAGCGACGCCCGACAACGCCGAGCGTGTCTACCTCGCGCTCGCGCGTTTCGGTGCTCCGCTCTCCGCCCACGGCATCACGCCCGGCCACTTCGCCGGGCCTCACTACGGGTACCGCGTCGGGCAGAAGCCGCTCTTGATCGAGATCCTGACGACCATCGACGGCGTCGACTTCGACGAGGCGATCCGCGAAGCCTTGCGCGTCTCGGTCGACGGAGTGAGCGTCCCGGTGATCGGTCGGGCCGCGCTCCTCGCAAACAAACGCGCCGCTGGTCGCCACAAGGACCTCGCCGATCTCGAGGCGCTCGGCGACCTCGAGCCCAGGCACGGCAAAGAGCCCTAGCCCTCGACATGAGCCGCGTCGCTCTACGCCCCTACCAGCACGAGGCGATCGCGAGCGTGCTCGCCGCGCGCCGCGCAGGGGAGCGCCGCCTCGTCGTGAGCTTGCCCACAGGTGCGGGCAAGACGGTGATCTTCTCCGAGCTTGCGCGTTTGGCGAAGCGCCCCGTGCTCGTCATCGCGCACCGACGCGAGCTCGTCGAGCAGGCGCGCGACAAGATCGCGCATGCGCTCGGCGACCGGAGCGTCGTGGCGATCGAGCAAGGCGCGAGCCTCGCCCACGAGGCGGCGAAGGTCGTCGTCGCTTCGGTGCGCTCGCTCGCCGAGGCGCGCCTCGCTCGCCTGATGAACGCGCGCGACTTCGGGCTCGTCGTCTACGACGAGTGCCACCACGCGCCAGCCGAGGACAACCAGCGCGTCTTGCGCTCGCTCGGGGTCTTCGACGAGGCGTGGACGGGCACGCTGCTCGGCTTCACGGCGACGACGGTGCGCGCCGACGGCGTGGGGCTCGACGAGGTCTTCGAGCGCATCGTGTACCGCAAGAGCCTCACCGAGATGGTGCGCGAGGGCTACCTCGCGCCGCTCCGAGGGCTGCGCATCGCCACGGCGGCGGACCTGTCGCGCGTGCGCTCGGGCCAGGGCGACTTCGTGCTCGAGGAGCTCGCCGAAGCGGTCGACATCGAGGAGCGCAACGCGCTCGTGGCGCGCATCATCCAGGAGCTCGCGCGCGACCGGCGCTCCGTGGCCTTCTGCGTGACCGTGAGCCACGCGCGGAACCTGGCGCGCGCGCTCAACGCCGTCGGCGTGCCCACGGGCATCGTGCACGGCGCGATGAAGGCCGACCGCCGCGCGGAGACGCTGCGCGACTTCCGCGAGGGCAGGCTCGCGGCCGTCACCAACGTCGGCGTGCTCACCGAGGGCTTCGACGATCCGGGTGTGTCCTGCGTCGCGATGGCGCGTCCCACGCGCTCCGACGGCCTCTACGCGCAGTGCGTGGGCCGCGGCACGCGCCTCGCGCCGGGTAAGACCGACTGCCTGGTGCTGGACTTCGTCGACCTCTCGGACCGCACGCTCGCGACGCTGCCCACGCTCGTGGGGCTGCCTCCGGGCATCGACCTCGAGGGTGCGACGCTCGACGAAGCCGAACGCACGCTCGCCAGGATCTGGGACGACGACCCCGGCTTCGAGATCGAGCCAGGCGAGATCACGCTCGGCGAGATCCGGAGCCGCGCCGCCGCCTTCGACCCGCTCGCGCTCGGCGTCGACGCCGAGGTCGGCTACGTGAGCGCGAACGCGTGGGAGAGCCTCGGCTCGCGAGGGCTGGTGCTGCACGTGCACTGGACCAAGAGCGCCGCGAGGAGTGGGCGCCCGACCGAGGTGCTCGTGCTCGACGAGCGCTCGGTGAGACGGGGCGGCAAGCGCTGGCGCGTGAGCGTCGACGGCGTGGAGATGGCGCGCTTCTCGAAAATCGAAGAGGCCGTCACGGCCGTCGACTTCGAGGTGGATCGGCGAGGTCGGCAGGCGGCGGCGTCGGCGCGCGCCGACGCGGACTGGCGGCGCGAGGCGGTGCCTGCCGAGCTCGCCGAGAGGCTCGCCGCCCTCAGGCCACCCCGCGTGGCGCGCACGCTGGGCGAGGCGCTCAGGCTCTTGGCCTATGCCGAGCACGGTCCGCACAGGCTGCGCCGGGGCTGAGGCACGGGGCCTGACTCCTTCGCTCCCCCATGGCGCCCCAGGCGCGGTGGCGCTAGACCGCGCAACATGAAGAAGCTCGCCAAAGAGATCTGGATCGTCGCCGCCAAGCGCACCGCCTTCGGTGCCCTCGCTGGCTCGCTGAAAGACGTCTCCGCCATCGATCTGGCGGTGCACGCGGCCAAGGCCGCGCTCGAGGCCGGCCGCGTCTCCGCGGCCGACGTCGACCAGGTGATCCTCGGCAACGTGCAGCAGACGAGCGCCGACGCCATCTACGGCGCGCGCCACGTGGGCCTCAAGGCCGGCGTGCCGATCGAGAAGCCCGCCCTCACCCTGAACCGCCTCTGCGGCTCGGGCTTCCAGGCCGTCGTCACCGCGGCGGAGCAGATCCTGCTCGGCGAGGCGCACTGCGTGCTTGCCGCCGGCAGCGAGAACATGACCCAGGCCCCGCACCAGATCTTCGGGCTGCGCGACGGCGCGGCGAAGTTCGGCAAGCCGCCCGTGATGCAGGACTCGCTCTGGGAGGCGCTCACCGACAGCTACTGCAAGCTGCCGATGGCCGTCACGGCCGAGAACCTCGCCGTGAAGTACGGCATCACGCGCGAGATGGTCGACCAGTTCGCGCTGCGCTCGCAGAAGAAGCATGCGGCGGCGCAGGAGTCGGGCGGCTTCGCCGACGAGATCGCGCCCATGACCGTGAAGGCCGGCCGCAAGGAGATCGTCGTCGACAAGGACGAGCACGCGCGCCCCGACACCACGATGGAGACGCTCGCGAAGCTGCCGCCCGTGTTCAAGAAGGACGGCGTCGTCACCGCGGGCAACGCCTCGGGCATCTGCGACGGCGCGGCGGCGCTCGTCGTGGTCGACGCGGAGTGGGCGAAGAGCAAGGGGCTCACGCCGCTCGCGCGCCTCGTGCAGTGGGGCGTGGCGGGCGTCGACCCGTCGATCATGGGCATCGGCCCGGCGCCGGCGATCCGGAGCGCGCTCGCGCGCGCCGGCATGTCGATCGGCGACGTCGATCTCTTCGACGTGAACGAGGCCTTCGCGGCGCAGTTCCTCGCCGTGCAGAAGGAGCTCGAGCTGCCCGAGGAGAAGGTCAACGTGAACGGCGGCGCGATCGCGCTCGGCCACCCGCTCGGCGCCTCGGGCGCGCGCATCACGGCGAACCTCGTGCACACGCTGCGCAAGCAGAACAAGAAGTTCGGCGTGGGCTCGGCCTGCATCGGCGGCGGTCAGGGCATCGCCGTCGTGCTCGAGCGCATGTGAGCGAGCCGATGTGAGCGCGCGCGCCGCCACGAGCGGCGGCGCGCTTCAAGGGGAGCCCTCGTCGCGCAGGAGCGCAGCGGCGAGGGCTTCGCCCATTTCGGTGTAGCCGCGCTCGCTGAAGTGGATGCCGTCGGGCCCGAGCCAGCCGAGCTCCTTCGCGCGCGCGGCGCTCTGGAAGTGCTCGACCCAGCTCAGGTAAGCGCAGCCGAGCTCCCTGGACGAGCCCGACAGCGCCTGGTCGATCGCGACCGACGCCGCGTCGCGATCGGCGCGCGGCGTCGGCCCCACGACGAGGCAGCTCGCCTCGGGGGCGCTCCGATGCACCCGCGCCACGAGCTCGGCGAGCTCGGCCTGGTAGCTCGGCGCGCGCACCGGCTCGTCGCTCGTCTCGTTCGTGCCGAGCGCGACGATCACGAGATCTGGCGCGGCGCGCGCGAGCTCCTCGGCGAAGCTCGCCTCGCTGCGCGCGAGTACGGTGGCGATGCGCGCGCCGTTGACGCCGAGCGCGTCGACGACCGCGCCCGGCTCCTCCGACGAGCCCACCAGACCGCAGAGCGCCGCACCGCGAGGCACGTCGACGGTGAGACGATGCGGCGGCGTCGTGCTGAAGGGCAGGCGCGTCGTGGCGGCACCGACGAGCTGGATCCGTCGCGGCGCCGCGTCGCCGATGCGCAGCCCGAGCTCGCGGCCCGCTCCGCCGCGTACGCAGAGCTCCCACGCGAGTCGCGGCGCCGGGCTGAGGCTCTCGAGCTCGGCGCGCGCCGCCTCACCGGTGGCGACGAAGTCCACGCCGCCGAGCCCGACCACACGCTCGTCGCGGATCGGCGAGGACGGCGCGCGTGGGTTGGGCTCGAAGCCGCGCGCGCGCAGCCTGAGGCCGCGGCGAGGGTGCTCCGCGGAGCCCAGCTGCACGTAGCCCGGCCCGCCGTCGCCGAAGACCTCGACGAGCCGCGCGCGCAGCGCGTCGGGGTAGAGCCCGCCCTGCACGTGGGAGTCGCCGAAGACGAGCACCCGCACGCGCTCTCGCGAGCCCTCTCGCGCCGCGCGCAAGAGCGAGGTGAAGCGAACGAGCCCACGCCCGCGCCCGGTGATCTCGAAGGCGTGGGGAGCGCGTCCTCCGCCCTCGAGGCTCGGGGCGACGCTGCTCGGCGAGGCGCTCGCGCTCGGCGAGGCCTCGGGAACGCGCGCCTGCCGGCGTATCACCGCCGCCCCGAAGACGACGGCCCCCGCCACGACCAGTGTGACGAGGGCCCGATGCCGCGAGGCGCTCACCTCGAACCGGTCACTTCACGAGGGTGCAGCCCGAGACGGCGCCCGCGTACCAGTCGTTGGGGCGCTCGCCCCAGGCCGCGCCGACGTCCCAGCGGACCGCGGGCGCCTTGACCATGCCCTCGACCTTGAGCTTGCAGCGCACGGTGAAGCGGTCGACCGGGCGCTTGCCCTGGGCGAGCTCGGGGTGGCTCCACAGCCCGGCCGCGAGGAACTGCACGCCGTCGGTCGTGGTGTAGGGCTTCAGCAGAGCGGCGTCGGCCGGTGCGGGCTCGACCTTCTGCGTCTTGCTCGAGAACTCGCAGCGTTTGCCGCCGATCTCGACGCCCGAGGCGCAGGCGAGCTTCGCGTCGTCGCGAGGGTCGAGCGTGATGTCGACCTGCACCTCCTGGCCGACCTTCCACTTCGGAACGTTCCGATCGCCACCCGCCTCGCTCTTGCCGAGGAAGTAGAAGCCGGCACCGAGGCCGAAGACCACGACGGCGAAGAGCGTGACGCTCTTGCCGAGCGAGGTCGCAGGAGGCTGGCCCACCGGGCCGACCGGAACCTTGGGGCGGGCGCGGCGCATGCGCTCGGGCGCGCGATCCTCTTCGACCTCGGCGCTCTTCTTCGCGGCCGGCTTCTCCGGCGGGGCGCTCGCGGGCTGCGCGGCGGTCTCGTCGCCGTCCGACTGCTCGGACTCGTCGGACTCCTCCGCTTCGTCGCTCGAGGCCTCGCGGCCCTCGGCTGCCGAGGCATCGTTTTTCGAGGCTTCGCTCTCCGAGGCTTCGCTCTCCGAGGCTTCGCTCTCCGAGGCTTCGCTCTCGCCCTCGGTCGCGGCTTCGTCCTTCTCGGCCTTGTCTTCGTCTCGCTCGTCGGTCGCCATGGCGGCCGAACGGTACCAAGAACCAGCCCGCTCGGAGAGAGCTTTCGCGAGCCGCTCTCCACCGAGCCGAATCCCCCGCGCTCAGCCTCCCGGCAGCGTCCTCGCGAGCGCCGTGAGGGTCTGCTCCATGGCGTCGAGCCCGCCCGTCGTCTGCCCCTCGGCGAAGCGGCAGCTCAGACGCATGTCCGGGCTCAGCTTGTAGGCGCCACGCGAGCCCTGCACGAGCGCGAGCAGCTTGTCCGTCGAGATCGGCGTGTCGTCGGCCAGGTGCACCGTGACGCTCCTCCGCGTCGCCTCGCAGCCGAGCGCGCGCAGCCTGCGCAGCTCGACCTTGAGCCGCATCAGCTTCACCAGGCGCTTCGTGGCCTCGGGGGCAGGGCCGAAGCGGTCCTCCATCTCGATCGCGAGCTCGTCGATCTCGCCGTCGCCCTCGGCGGAGGCGAGGCGTTTGTAGAGCGAGAGGCGCACGCCGATGTCGTCGACGTAGTCGTCCGGCAGGAGGGCCTCTTCGTCGACCGAGAGCTCGGGATCGATCTCGTGTCTCACCGGCTCGCCGCGCAGCTCGTGCACCGCCTCGTCGAGCATGCGGCAGAAGGTCTCGAAGCCGACCTGCGCCGCGGTGCCGCTCTGCTCCGCTCCGAGCAAGTCGCCCGCGCCTCGCAGCTCCAGATCGAGCGACGCGATCTGGAAGCCGCTGCCGAGCTCGGTGTGCCGCTCGAGCGCGTCGATGCGCGCGCGCGCCTCGTCGGTCATCGCCGAAGGGGGCGGTACGACGAGGTAGCAGTAGGCTCGCTCGCGCGCGCGCCCGACGCGACCTCGGAGCTGGTAGAGCTGCGCGAGGCCGAAGAGATCGGCGCGATCGACGATGATCGTGTTCGCGCGTGGGATGTCGAGCCCGCTCTCGATGATCGCGGTCGCGCAGAGCACGTCGTATTCGCCCTCCACGAAGTCGACCATCGTCTGCTCGAGCGCGGCCTCGCTCATCTGGCCGTGCGCCACCGCGATCCGCGCCCGAGGCACGAGCTCCTTGAGCCGCTGCGCGCGCTCGTAGAGCGCCTCGACCCGGTTGTGCACGTAGAACACCTGCCCGCCGCGATCGAGCTCGCGCTCCACCGCCACGCGGATGCTCGCTTCGTCGTGCTTCGTGACGATCGTACGGATCGCGCGCCGATCGACCGGCGGCGTGGTGATGATCGACATGTCCCTGAGGCCGGTGACGGCCATCTGCAGGGTGCGTGGGATCGGCGTGGCGGAGAGCGTCAGCACGTCGACCTTCGAGCGGATCTGCTTGATGCGCTCCTTGTGCGTGACTCCGAAGCGCTGCTCCTCGTCGACGACGAGCAGGCCGAGGCGCTTGTAGTGCACGTCCTTCGAGAGCAGGCGGTGGGTGCCGATCACGACGTCGACCGTGCCGTCCTTGAGCCCCTTGAGCACCGCGTCTTGCTCGGCCTTCGTGGAGAAGCGCGAGAGGCTCTTCACCGTGACGGGCCAGGCGCTCATGCGCTGCGCGAAGCTCTGGTGGTGCTGCAGCGCGAGCACCGTCGTGGGGCAGAGCACGGCGACCTGCCTGCCCGCGTTCGCGACGCGGAAGGCCGCGCGCATCGCGACCTCGGTCTTGCCGAAGCCCACGTCGCCGCAGACGAGCCGATCCATCGGCGTGCCGAGCGCGAGATCCCGCTCCACGTCTTCGATCGCCTGCAGCTGATCGGGCGTCTCTTCGAAGGGGAAGGTCGCCTCGAAGGCGCGGTACTCGTCGTCGACCGGCGGGAGCTGTTCGCGGGTCGCGGCGCGCCGCTCGGCGTAGAGCTTGAGCAGCTCGTCGGCCATCTTGCGGACCTCGCGCGCGGCGCGAGCCTTCGACTTGGCGAAGCTCTGCCCGCCGAGGCGGTGCAGCTTGGGTGTGGCCTCCTGGCCCGCGTACTTCTCGAGCTGGCTCAGGCGGTAGACGGGCAGGTAGAGCTTGTCGCCGCCGGCGTATTCGAGGTGGATGAGATCGAGGCGCACGCCCGAGATCTCCCGGTGCACGAGGCCCAGGTAGCGCCCGATGCCGTGCTCCACGTGCACGACGAAATCCCCCGGCGCGAGGCTGCGCAGATCCTCGAGGAAGACGCGCGCCTTCGAGCTCGACGAGCGCTCGCTCGCGCGTTTGGCGCGGCGCTCGGAGCGGGTGCCGAAGATCTCCTCCTCGGTGACGAGGCAGAAGCCCGCGCGCGGGGCGGCGAGCCCACGCGCGAGCGGGCCCGTGGTCACGAGGAGCGGAGGGCGCTTCGAAGGATCGTCGAGATAGCCTGCGGGCAGGCCGTCCTGGGCGAGCTCGAGCTGGATCGAGCGATGCGACAAGAGGCTCGCGAGGCGCTCGGCCTGCGCGTGGGTGCGGGCGACGAGCGCCGTCGAGAGGCCCTCTTCGGACCAGAGCCCGAGCTGTGCGACGAGCGGATCGAGCGTCTGCCCGTGACCTCGTTCGTGCCTCATGCCGCGGATGGCGCGCTCGAGCGCCGCGTGATCCGAGACCCCGAGCGAGGGCAGGCCCTCGGGGGCGAGCTCGAGCTTGGCGAGGCCCTCGAGCGGACCGGTAGCGGTCACGGCGCCGTGGTGCAGGCAGAGCACCCGCCGCTCGGCGAAGAAGCGCTCGAGCGCCTGCGTGTCCACGTAGAACGAGGCCTCGTCGAAGACCGGCTCGCGGCCGCGGCGCGCACGCTCCTCGCGGGCGCGCGCGAGCCCGGCGCGTAGCTCCGCCACGACCGTGCCCGGGTCCTCCACGAGGACCACCGCGTCGCGAGCTAGGTAGGCCTCGAGGCCGACCAGCTCCACGAAGGCGGGCAGGTAGCCGTCTGCGCCGAGGAAGGAGCGGCCTCCGACGACGTCGTCGATGAGCGCGCGTGTCTTCGACGAGGCGAGATCGATGGAGTCGCAAAGATCGCGCAGGCGCTCGCGCGCCCTGGCGACGAAGTCGGCCCCGCTCGGCGCCTCGCGCGCGGGAGCGACGACGACCTCGTCGAGCTCGCGCAGGCTGCGCTGGTCGTCCGGGTCGAACTCCTTGATCGACAGCACGGCGTCGCCGTAGAGCTCGACGCGCACGGGCTTCGGGCTCGTCGGCGACCAGAGGTCGAGCAACGCCCCGCGGATCGCGAAGCAGCCAGGGTCCTCGACGAGCGGGCTGCGCAGGTAGCCCGCCTCCACGAGCGCGCGCGCGAAGGCGTCGCGATCGAGGTCGGCGTCGACCGCGATGCGCCGCGACTGCGAGCGCACCAGCGCGAGTGGCACGACCTTGCGCAGGAGCGCCGAGGCCGGCAGCGTCAAGAGCCGGGGCGGAGCGTCGGAGGCGAGCTCGGCGAGGGCCGCGAGGCGGGCCTGCGCCGCGCGCCGATCGGGCGCGACCTCGGCCCAGGGGCTCTGCTCGTACGACGGCAGGCTCGCGAGGCGCGTGCCTTCGTCCGCGTAGAAGGCCGCGTCCTGCGCGGCGCGCGTGGCGAGCTCCGCGTCGGCGCTGATCCACACGACCGAGCGAGCTCGCCGGAGCAGCGCGCGTGCGACCAGCGCAGCGGCGGAGCCGAGCGCGCCGCTCGCGTGGCTGGGTTCGCCGACGCGCAGCGACTCGGCGAGCGAGTCGGGATCGACCTCGGGGTTTCGGCCGTCGTCGTCGACGAGGAGCATGGGCAGAGAGCTCGTTCGCTTCGGCTCGGGCAGGCCTGCTCGGCCTTCAGTTGAGCTCGCCATCGCCTCGGCTGCCGCGCGCGCCGAAGATCTGCTCCCAGCCGTCGCGGTAGGCCTCGCTCGTCACCTTGGGAGGCCCCTTGCGCGCCCGTGGCGGGGTCGGCGCGCTCGACGCCTGCGTGCTCGGCAGCGTTCGGGCGGCGCCCGGGGAGGAGGGCGTGCGTGCGTCGTGGAGCACCTCGACGTCGTAGAGCGGGCTGCCGTCGGCGCGCGCCTCGAGCCGCACGAGCTCACCGACCAAGGGGCGACCGTCGCGGACCTCGCAGAGCTGCCCCAGCTCGAGCGTGTCGTCACGCAGGCGCAGCACGGCCACGCCGCCACTCTCCGTCGGGCCCAGCGGGAGCGCCACGTCGCGCCTCGCGGGCCCCGACTCCACGGCCACCCGGGCGACGTGGGCTGCCGACTCGGGCGCTTCGCTCGTCGCGCCGACGCCGCTCGGGTCCGGGGGCTCGGACTTGCTCATCGCGCGCAACATAGCACCCACGCGGGCGAGGTCCCGCGCGTGTGAAACTTGGCCACACCGGCCGGCGCTCGGTAGTGGCGGACGAGGAGACGCACATGACGAAGAGCGCGACGGAAGAGCGACGGGCCGCCAAAGGTCCTCGGGTCCACTTCGAGGCGATGGTTGCCGTGGGCGGCGACGGAGGCGGCTTCGAGGCCGAGTCCGTCGACGTCTCGAGACAGGGCATGCGCCTGCGCACCGCCTACCTGCCCGAGGTCGGCGAGCAGATCGTCTGCCGCTTCGACGGCGCGGACGGGGAGATCGTCGTCGTCGGCGAGGTCACCTGGATCTCCGAGGAGGCCCGCGGCGGCGAGTTCGGGCTCAAGTTCGTCGACCTCGACGACGAGACCGCGCTCGCCTTGCGTGCGCTCTGCCAGACGGACGACGAGCCCGAGGCCTCCGCCGAGGAGCAGGCCGCGCCCGCTCGGGCGGGCACCGCGCGCGGTACGCGTGTGAAGCTCCACATCGAGGGGCTCGGCTCGCCGATGAAGGCGCGCGTGAAGGACGGCTCCGAGCAAGAGCTCTGCGTCGGCTCGAGCCTCGAGTTCTTGCGCCTCGGGCGGCCGGTCGAGGTCGAGGACGTCGATCACGGCGCCCGCAAGGAAGGCTTCGTCGACGCGGTGCGCGTCGAGATCGATCCGCAGTCGAGCGTGCCGCAGCTGGTCGTCTCGGTGCGCTTCGACGGCGTCGCGGTCGCGAAGCCCGAGGCTCGCCCGGAGCCGAAGCCTTCGGCCGCCCAGGCCGCCCCGGCACCCAAGACGGTGCGCGCGGTCGAGACCGAGGCCGACCGCGAGGCCCCGCCCGCGCCCAAGAGCGCGCGCGCCGAGGCGACGAAGAGCGCACGCCCCGCTGCTGAGGCGGCCTCCTCCAAGAAGACCGAGCCGGTCGAAGAGAGCGTCGCCGCACGCGACGCCGCGGCCGCGGAGAGCGACGAGCTCGACGAGGAGGAGCTCGCCGCGATCGGGGCCACCGGCACCAGCGCGAAGCTGCGCGCGGCGAGCGACAAGGCCAAGGCGATGACCGAGGCGGCCGCTGCGAAGCTCGGCCCCGCGATGAGCTCGGTCGGCACCGGCATGAAGAGCGCATGGTCCACCTTGCGCAGCACCGTCGAGCGCCGCCGCGAGGCGCGCGCCGAGGAGCGTCGGGCCTCGATGCCGAAGCGCGTCACGGCGCCGCCTCCCTCCGGGGCGCTCAAGAGCGATGGGCGCAGGCTCGTCCGTCAGGACTCGAGCCACGACGAGGAGCCGAGCTCGGCCGAGATCCCGAAGCGCAAGCGAGGCGTGATGATGGGCGCGGCCGCCGGCCTCGTGCTCGTCGTGGGCCTCGTGGGTGCGAGCAAGCTCATCGGCGGAGCCGCGCCCGAGCCGCAGACGGTGACGGCCTCCGAGCGTCGCGCGGAGGCGCCGCAGGCGCTGCCGCCGATCCCGGGCGCTCCGGCGACCGCGGAGGTCCCGCTCTTCGGAGCGACGCCGCTGTCGACCACCGAGCAGGTCGTCGCGCCTCCGCCCGAGGCCCCTGCGCCCGTCGCCGAGTCGGGCGACGAGGGCGACGGCGGCGAAGAGGTGGCACCCGGCAAGGCCGGAGCCTCCGAGACCGTGCGCGAGTGGGGCGAGGGCGAGGTCAAGAACGCCAACGTGCTCAAGATCCGCATGGACGGCCCCATCGAGGGCTTCGTCGGTGAGCAGACCGAGGAGGGCTTCGTCGTGAAGGTGCCGTCGCGCAAGTCGCTGTCGACGAGCTCCGCGCTCGTGCGCAAGGACAAGCGCCTCGCGGGCCTCGACGTCGTGAATCGCGAGCAGGCCGCGGAGGTGGTGCTTCGCTTCAAGGGAGAGGCGCCCCCCTACAAGGTGAAGGTCCGCGGCGACCGGCTCGAGATCGCCCTCGGCAGCGCCTCGGTCGCGAAGGCCGAGAAGAAGGACGAGCCCAAGAAGGTGGCGACCAAGAGCACGAAGAAGTCGACCAAGAAGGCGACCAAGAAGAAGAGCCCCTGAGCGCGGGCTCGCGAGAGCTCGAATGCGGCCGAGGCCCGCCCTCCAACCGAGGTGCGGGCCTCCTTCGTCCATGCGCCTGCGCGCGGCGAGCGCCGCCGTGATCGAGCGGCTCAGTCCGCCCGACCGCGCTCGGCGACGTCCTCGAAGAAGCCCTCGATCTCGTGACGCCGCGCCTCGGCGTCGCTGCGCCCGAGCTCGATGAGCTGCTTCGCGAAGCCCCCGTCGAAGAGCAGGTAGCTCGCGAGATCCGCGTCGGAGGCCGCGCCGACGTCGAGCAGGTGGAGCAGCCTGCGGAGCGCGGGCCGCGCGCCGGGCGGCGGAGCGCGTAGGTACTGGGCGGCGAGGCTGCCGATGTCGACGCTCGGGCGGAGCACCTCGGTGTGCACGCGCCGGTAGGGCAGGTGCTCACTCGCGCGGGCGGCGTCGTTGAGCGCGTCGAGGAAGCCTGGGCCGAAGGCGCGGGTGCCGTGGTCGATCATCTTGTTGACGCGGTCGAGCACCTCGAAGTCGCTGGTGACGTGGTCGAGCAAGATCGCGTTGAGCACCTTGCCGACCACGGTCGCGACGCCCGGGGGCTTCGGCGCGCCGTCGACGGGCGCGTCGCCGAGCTGTGGGGTGAGGCCGATCACGAAGACGTGCGTCGCGCCCATGCGCAGCGCCGGGGCGATGGGCGTGTTCTGGCGCACGCCGCCGTCCATGTAGAGGTGATGGCCGATGCGCACCTGAGGGAAGAGGATGGGGATCGCCGCCGAGGCGAGCGCGTGGATGGGGCCGATGCGGGCGTGCCGCACGATCGTGCGCGGGGGCGGGGGCGTGGGCGGCGCGACGCCCCGCGCCGTCTGCACGAAGAGCACCGTCTTGCCGCTCTGCACGTCGGTCGCCGAGACGCTGAGCCCGAGCAGCTTGCGCTCACGGAAGCCCCGCACGATCGCGCGCCAGCCCACCTCGCGCTCCACGAGCCTCGCCATCGGGCCCACGTCGAAGAGGCCGACCGCCTGCCTGCCGCCGCCGGTGAGCAGCCTCGGCAGCGAGGTGAGCTGGCCGAGGCCGAAGCCGAGGACCTCGTCCATCTTCACGTCCGTCCACAGCTCGACGAGCCTGCGCACGCCGAGCGTCGGGTCGTCGAGGTGCGACGCGAGGTAGCAGGCGTTGATCGCGCCCACGCTCGTGCCGAAGTACAGGTCGACCCGAGGAGGCGGCTTGCCCGAGCGCGCGTGGTGGTCGAAGACGTGCGAGAGCACGCCGACCTCGTAGGCACCTCGTGCGCCTCCACCGGAGAGGATCAGCGCGCAGCGCGCGCGCTCGCGTGTCGTGGATCGTTCGTCGTCGCTCGGCATCGCTTCGGTCAGGGGCTCTCCGGCATGCGCGCTCGCGACGAAGGCACCGCCTTCGACTCGGGCGGCGCGAGCTCATCGGCGCTCGGTGGCTCGACGCCCGCCTGGCGCATGATCTTCAGCACCATCGGCCGCCTCAGGAAGGCCGCGCGCAGCTCGGCCGAGCGTACGTGCTGCGCGACCCTGCGCACGTGCGCCACGGCGCGGGCGTGCGCGTCGTCGTGCTTGCCGACGCCGCCCTTCGCGAGCGCCTCACAGGCGAGCGCCCTCACCTCGATGCCGTACTCCGAGTTGCCCACGGCCTCGACGGCGCCGAGCGCCATGCGCGCGAGCAGCACGCCCGCGTGGACCTCGCCGGCCGCGACGCGCGCCGCCGCCTCGACCGCGGTGGCGTAGATGTGGAAGCTGATGAGGCCCTGGCTCTCGGCCACCTGACGCGCCTCCGACGCGAGCGCGACCGCGACGGCGGGCTCGTTCATCGCTCTGTGCAGGCACGCGCGCATGATGCGCTCGTGCACGGTGTCGTAGAGGCTGCCAGTCACCGCGACGAGGGCGCGCGCGTCGCTCACGAGCGTATGGGCGCCGTCGACGTCGCCCGCTTCGAGCAGGATGCCCGCCGTGCAGAGCAGCGTGTCGGTCCGCGAGTCCTGATCGGCGTAGCGCTCGTGGCGCTCGCGCGCGCGCTCGAGGAAGCCGAGCCCGCGGCGCAGATCGCCGAGCCGTGCGTAGGCCTGGCCGACGTTGCTCAGCGTCTTGGCCGTCTGGAAGCGCCCGCCGAGGCTGGAGTCGATCCGCACCGAAGCGACGCCTAGCGCGATCACGTCCTCGAAGCGCTCGAGCACGAACATCGCGAAGGCGAGGGCCGTCAGCACGCGCGCCTCGCTGCGTCGCGCCCCCACCGCGCGGAAGACCGCGAGGGCCTCGACGTAGGCGTCGACGGCCTCCTCGACGCGGCCCACGTAGCGGAGCAGCACGCCCTTGGCGCGCAGCACCTCGGCGTGGGCTCGGGGTGGGAGCCTGCCGCGGCCGCTCACCTCGAGCGCGCTGTCGCAGGCGGCGATCGCGCCCTGCGTGTCGCCGAGATCGCGCAGGATCTCCGAGAGCAGCGTGAGCGCCTCGACCTCGAGGGCTGGGTTCTTCGCGAGCCGCGCGGCCTCGGAGGCCTTCTGCGCCACCGGCAGCGCGCGCGCCAGCATGCTGTCGTCGAGCTCGAGCCGCGCGGTGCGCAAGAGCGCCACGGCGGCCCAGCGCGCGCGGCCGTCTCTCCTGGCGAGCCTGCGCAGCGCTTCGAGGTGCCTCCGCCGCTCGCGCCTCCGCCCCAGGTGCCGGAAGAGCGCCTCGAGCGACTCGTGCGCCTTCATGCGCTCCGGGTGCTCCTCGGGCAGGAAGCTCAGCGCGTTGTCGTAGAAGCGCAGCGCGAGCTTCATCTGGTTGGACTGACGCGCGGCCTTGGCGGCCTCGAGGTAGAGCGCGCCTGCCTGCGCGCCGGCGTCGCCGCGCGCCAGGTGTCGCGCGACGATCGCCGCGGAGAGCCCGGAGGCGAGCGGCGTCTGCGCGAGGTGCTCGCCGAGCAGCCTGTGCATGCGCTTCTTGTTCGACGGATCGAGCGCCTTGTAGGCCACGTCGCGCGCGAGCGGGTGGCGGAAGTCGACGACGCCGGCGCGCCGATCGCACACGCCGCGAGCGCAGAGCCGCCCGATCGACTGATCGTCGCTCGCGTGCATCAGCTCGAGCAGCGTGCTCTCCACGAGCGGCCCGCCCGCGACGGCGAGCCAGTCGACCACGTCGTGCTCGGCCGTCGGCAGCTCGCGGAGCCTGTCGCCGATGAGCTGCTCGAGCGTCGAGGGGAGCGGCTCGACGCCGCCGTCCTTCGGGCGCTCGTTGCGGCGGAGCTCGTGGCGACCGCCCTCGCGCTCGATGATCTCGAGCGTGCCGCGCTCGAGCAGCGCGTCGACCATCTCGAGCAGGAAGAACGGGTTGCCCGCGACGCGCGGCAGCAGGTCCCCGATCATCGGCGCCACGCCCTCGCGCACGCCGAGGCGCGACTCCACGAGGCGCACCTGCTCCTCGGGCGAGAGGCCGCGCAGCTCGATGCGCACGAGGCCCTCGATGAACGGCGCCACGCGCTCGTCGGGCCGGGTCGCGAGCAGCACGAGGATCGGCATCGTCTCCTCCCGCCGCAGCAGCTCCTGCACGAGCTCGAGGCTCGAGCGGTCGGCCCACTGCAGACCGTCGAGCACGACGACGAGCGGGTGCTCGAGCGCCATCGCGCCGAGGAAGACCCGCACCGCGAGCAAGAGCAGATCGCGGCGGTAGTGGCCGGCCTCGTCCTCGACGGGCGCCTCCTGCTTGCCCGTCGCGACCTCGGCGAGGCGCTGCACGATGCGCTCGGTCGAGCCCTGCTTGAGCGGCAGGGGCGAGAGGATGCCGCGGAAGACGGCCGAGGCCTCGGTGAGCGAGTGGTCGGCGCCCACGCCGGTGGCTTCGCGGAGCAGATCGCAGAGCGTGGCGAGCGGGATGTCGCTCTTCACGGGCGAGCACTCCACGTTCAGGATGCGTGTCTCCCTCGGGAGCTCCGCCACGAAGCTCGAGAGCAGCGCCGTCTTGCCGATGCCCATCTCGCCGATGAGCAGGCGTGAGCCCAGCTGACCACGCGCCGTCGGGCTCGACGGGACCAGCCCCGGTGGAGCCGCGCTCACACCCCGCTCCGGCGGCGGATCGGTGAGCGGGCGCGACGGCGTCGACACCTGATGGAAGGCCGCGTGCAGATCGCCGCGCTCCGCGTCGCGGCCGACCAGATCGTTCGGCGCGAGCGCCATCTCGACGGCGCGCTCCTCGCGCGTGAGCGGGCGCAGCAGCGCGTAGAGGCGCATCTGGCGCGCCTCCTCGTCGGCGCCGCCCGCGACCTCGAGCGGGGGCGCGTCACCCCAGCGGAAGTCGCGTCGCACCAGGCGATAGAGGCCGCCGGCGACCCAGGTGGAGCCGCTCGGGGCGCTCGCGGCGATGCTCATCGCGAGCTCCGACACCGCGCCGTCGAGACGCGCGTCCAGCAGGTGTCCGCTGGGATCTCGCTCACCGTGCGCGATGCCGCGCACCACGCCGATCGACGCGCGCAACCTGCGAGGCAGATCCTCCGAGGCGCCGGCGAGCGCCTCGTGCACGTCGACCGCGAGCGCGGCCGCCTCGAAGGGCGCGCGCGAGGGGTTCGCGTAGAGACCGACCACACCCGTGACCTGCTCCGGAAGCTCGGCCTCTCCGGCGGGCCACGCCCAGCGCGCGCCTCGTTTGTAGGCGATGTGATCGAGGGTCTTCTTGATCGAGTCCTTCACGCGCGCGTATGCGCTCTCGCCGAGCTCGCTCTCGAGCTCGGCGAGGCCCGCGAGCCGCATGGCGATCACCGCCACGTGGCGCACCTCACGCGGCCGCCGCTCGGCGGGCGGCAGCTCGCTCGCCGGCCCGGCCTTGTCGCGTCGCCCCGGCACCGCGGCCATCGTCTGCTGAGCGGCCTCGCTGGGTGGCGGCGCGCTGGGGAAGACCGAGCCCTTGCCGAGCAGGCTCACGAGCACCGTCTCCACGGCGGCGGCGTCGACCAGCTCCTGGCGCGCCAAGAGCGCCCGGCCGATCGCGCCGGCGAAGTCGCGCGCGGTCTGGAAGCGGTCCTCGCGTTTGGCGGCCATGGCCTTCTGCACGATGGCCTCGAGCTCGGGCGGCACGTCCTTCACGTGCGCGCTCGGCGGCTCGAAGCGCCCCTGGCGCACGGCCTCGAGCAGCTGGTCGTCGGGCAGCTTCTGAGGCGGCTCACCCTTCGGTGCGTAGGGCGAGCGCAGCGTGAGCATCTCGTAGAGCACGACGCCGAGCCCGTAGATGTCGCTGCGGCGGTCGACCTTCTCGCCTCGCGCCTGTTCGGGTGACATGTAGCCGAACTTGCCCTTCAGCGTGCCCGGCTCCTCGCGGAAGAGGTTCGCGCTCGCGATGCCGAAGTCGGCGATCTTCACGACGCCCTCGATCGAGAGCAGGATGTTCTGTGGCGACACGTCGCGGTGCACGATCGCGAGCGGCGCGCCTCCCTCGTCGCGCCGCTCGTGCGCGTAGTGCAGGCCCTTCGCCGCCTCTCCGACGACGAAGGCCGCTACCCAGGGCGGGATCTTCGCCGACTTCTGCCGCGCCGCGCTCATGAGCTTGCCGACGTCGAAGCCGTCGACGAACTCCATCGCGAGCAAGAGGCCGTCGTCGCCGTGGTCGACGAATTCGTAGACCTGCACGATGTTCGGATGGTTGAGGCGCGTCGCGAGGTGCGCCTCCTCGACGAACATCGAGCGGAAGCGCCTCGAGGATCCGTGGGCGGGATGGATCCGTTTGAGGACCAATAGTTTGTAGGTGCCCTCCGCGCCCTGCTTCTTCGCGAGGAAGACCTCCGCCATGCCGCCGGCGCCGAGGCGCTTCAGGATCTCGTAGCTCGCGAGACGCTCGGGCAGCTTCATCGCTCAGGGGCGCAGGGCATGGACGGAGTGCTCGACGCTGCGCTTGAGCGTCGAGAGGGTCGCCCGCCAGGCCTCGACGCGCGCCCCTGCCGGCTTGGGCCACCTCATCGAGGCGAAGCGCTCGAGCAACATGGGCGTGTGGTCGCCGGTGCGGCTCGGATCCTTGAAGGCGGAGCGCGCCAGGTCGAGCTCACGCGCGGAGTCGTGGAAGCGCCCCTCGTGGTAGGCGAGCCAGGCCTTGGTGAGGTGGCGGTGCTGCTTCGGCTCCGCCTCCACGAGCGCGACGGCCTCGGCGGCGATGAGCTCGCCACGCGCGGTCTCGGCGTCGGCCCGGCAGAGGGCGATCTGCGCGAGCAGCAGGCGCGTCTCCACCTGACCCCAGGGGTCGGCCAGCCGCTCGAAGAGCGCTTCGGCGGCGTGCGCGTGCTCGAGGCCGATCTCGGGCTCCTCGAGGTCGATGGCGATCATCGCCAGCAGCCGCTCGCAGGCCGCTTCGCCGCGCGGGTTCGCGAGGTCGCGGAAGGCCTGCCGCGTCGCCGTGACCACGTTGCGCGCCTCCTCGTAGAGGCCCTCGCGGTGATCGGTGTGCGCGAGCGTCAGGTCCGACTGGGCCATGCCGAGGCGGTAGCCGATCGCCTCGAACTCGCGCCGCGCCGCGACGATGGTGGGGCGCACTGCGCCGCCGCCGCCGCCCGCTTGCTCGATGAAGACCTGCACGACGAGGCTCTGCGCGTAGCCCAGGCGGTCGCCCACGCGGGCGAAGCGCTCGGCCGCGTTCGTGACGATCTGCCTTCCGCGCGCGTGGTCCCCCAGCAGGTAGTCGATCTCGCCCAGGGTGACCTCGCACTGCGCGGCGCCGTGATCGTCGCCGAGCTCCTCGAAGATCGCGAGCCCACGAGCGACGAGGCGACGGCCCAGCGCGGGCGCGGCCTGGTCGCTCGCGATGTGCCCCAAGAGGCGCAGGCAGGTCGCCTCGCTGCGGCGGTCGCCGAGCTCCTGGAACATCTGCCTTGCGGCCTCGGCCTCGCGTCGCGCGTCGTCGAGCCTGCCCGCGTGCCGCAGGGCCTCGCCACGCCAGAGGTGCTGCACCGCCGCGTGTCGGCCCTCGAGACGGCCGTCGAGCAACGCGAGATCGCGCAGCGTCGCCGCGGTGTCCCGCGAGCGCCCCCAGCTGGCGGCGATGAAGCCGTGCAAGAGCTCCGCGGCGCTCGCCACGTCGCTCGAGCGGATGAGGTTGACGACGCGGTGGCGCACGACGCGCCGCGTGCCCGCGTGCGGGTGCCGCGCGAGCGCGTCGGCGGCGGCGTGGAAGACCTGGGCCGCGTCCGGCATCGAGAACAGACGGGTGAGCAGGTGCTCCTGGAGCAGCGCGTGCGGCCAGCGGAGTCGATCGGTGCCCGAGCCGAGCAGGATCTGCGCGTGCTTCAGCACCGCGATGGCCCGCGTCGCGTCGATGCCGAGCAGCTGGTACTGAGCCTTCAGCACGTCGCGTCGGATGTCGCCGCCGAGCGCCGAGGCCGCGAGCGCCGCACGGCGGAATTCCTCCGGCACGGCGACGAGGCGCTCCTCCCAGAGGTCGGCCGTGGTGCTGGCGCGCGCGGCGAGCGAGGCCTTGGGCACGACGTAGCGACCGTCGCGCATCTCGAGGTGGCCGCCCATCGCCCAAGCATGCACGAGCTGGAGCGCGAAGAGCGGGTTGCCCTTGCTGCGCGCGGCGGCCTCGATGACCGCGGCGTCGTCGAGCGGGAGCGTCTCGCGCAGGAGCGCGTGCGTCTGCGCGGAGTCGAGCGGCGCGAGGTCGAAGCTCTCGGCGCCGACGGTGCGCACGAGCTCCTCGAGCCGCTCGCGGTGCTGTGGCTCCGAGTCGACGGCCTCGCTGCGCACGGTGATCACCACGAGGATGCCGAGCTGCTGCGACTCGGTGACGAGGCGCGCGAGGTTCTCGTAGGTACCTGGCGGTGCGAGGTGCACGTCGTCCATCCAAAGGAGCACGGGGCGCTCCGCGGCGACGCGCTCGAGGGTGCGGCGCATGACGAGCCAGCGCAGCTCCGGGTGATCGAGCGCGAAGCGCTTGCCCGAAGGCCCCGGCTTCGCGGACTTCGCCTCGGGGCCCTCCGGACGCAGCCACTCCGCCGTCGCCGCCACCCAGGTGGTGCCGTCGTCGTCCGAGGGATCGACGCCCCAGGTGTTCATGAGCACCTTCTCGACGACGTCGCGGTCGGCGCGCTCGAGGCGGTAGTGTTGCGTGATCGCGCCGACGACGCCGTCGAGCGGTGCCGCGATGCGCCGGTAGCGCGCCCTGAGCGGCACCATCAGCCCGCGCTCGTGGGCCTCCTCGCACAGCCACTCCGCGAGCCGACTCTTGCCGACGCCGGCCTCGCCGCCGAGCAGCACGATCTTGCGCGCGAGCGGGTTGTGTCGCCGGTCGACGAAGGCGTCGACGACCTCGTGGGCGATCGTGAGCAGGCGCGTGCGCTCGGCCTGCCTCGCGACGAAGGGGCTCGGACGCAGCGCGAGCAGGCCCGCGGCGGCGGTCGAGGACGCGCGGCCCACGTCTCCCGCGGCGAATGCGTCGGGCAGGGTGATCGCGTTGCGCGAGGAGCGCGCGTCACGCTTCGGCCCCACGCGCGGGAGCGGCGTGCTCGTCGCGGTGTCCTCGAAATCGGGCTTGAAGCTGCGCCAGGCGCGACGCGCATCGGCCGCGAAGGTGTAGCGGTGCCAGGGCCGCTTCGCCATGAGCCGCTTGGTGAAGGCGGCGACCTCGGGCGGCGCTCCCGGTGGCACGCCCGGCTCCGGGATCGGTGCGTTGCGGTGCTGCTGGAGCAGCTCCTCGTTCGTGCCCGTGTAGGGCTCGCGGTTCGAGATGAGCGCGAAGAGGATGCAGCCGAGCGCGTAGAGGTCGGTGGCCGGGCCGATGTGCGGCGTCGCGTAGCGGATCTGCTCGGGCGCCATCCAGCCCGGCGTACCCGCGCCGTAACGCACGGTGGGCTCGGCCTCGCTCGAGCCGTCGAGGCGGTGGTCGATGCGATCCTGGATGAGCCAGGCCAGGCCGAGGTCGAGCACGTAGGCGTTCGCCTCGTCGCCGTCGGGCGGGATCTCGAGCAAGACGTTCGACGGCTTGAGATCGCCGTGGATGACGCCGCGCGCGTGCGCGTGCGCGAGGGCGCCGAGCACCTGATCGACGCAGGACCAGATGACGGGCCAGGGCAGGAGCCCGTCGTGCTGCGCGAGGTAGATCCACTCGTGGAGCGAGCGCCCCGGCGCCGCGTCCATCACGAGGTAGGCGGTGCCGTCCGGCAGCGCGCCGAAGTCGCGCGCGCGCACGATCGCCGGATGCGAGAGCCCGGCGAGCGCGCGCGCCTCCTCCTGGAACCACCACGCGTCCTCGGGTCGCGTCGCTTCGCCCGGGCGACCGAAGAGCTTGAGCGCGACGCGCTCGTCGAGCACCAGATCGCGGCACAGGTACACGAGGCCCATGCCGCCTCGGCCCAGCTCGCGTCGCACTTGGTACCGGCCCGCGAGGACAGTGCCAGGCTGGAAGACGCCCTCGTCGCTCATTTCGTCGGTGGGCGAATATAGAGACAAGGCGAACGCAGCGATACCACCCAGATCGGCCGCCCAGGGCCTTCTGCTAGGCTCGCGCTCGATGACGACACCCGCCCACGTCCGCCTGGTCGCGTTCGCGGCCGCTCGCGACCTCATCGGCGCCGGGCGAGCCGAGCTGCCGCTCGCGGCGCCGTGCACCGCGGGGGAGCTGTGGGCGGAGCTGGTCCGCCACTACCCGGTGCTCTCTCCCTACCGTGGGACCATCCGCCTCGCCGTGAACGGCCGCTGGGCGGAAGACGACGCACGCGTGAGCCTCGGCGACGAGGTCGCGCTCCTGCCCCCGGTCTCGGGCGGCTGACCCTCTACCCTCGGTGGCGCCCGGCGCGCGGGGTCCACACGGGCGCCGCGAGCCCGTGTCGCGGCCGCTCTGGGCCTCTCCGAGGGCTCGTGTTAGCTCTCGGCGCCGCCATGCCCGCCACCGTCGCGCAGGTCGTCTTCCCCTTCGAGGATGTCAGCCCGGCGCTCGACACGCCCCCGATCGCCGCTCGCCGCGCGCTCGACGTCGCCGGTCTGCGGCTCGCGGCCGAGTCCTTCCGTTCCCTCCCGCGCGACGAGCGACTCGCCCTCGCGCGGCTCGGCCTCGAGAACATCGTCGACGTCGCGTCCGTGGAGCGGATCGTGCGGCGCGCGTCGCCGCCTGCGACCCGCGCCAAGCCCGCGCCCGAGCCCGACCCCACCACGCCTCCGGAGCAGCTCAACCACGCCCTCGGCGCACGCAAGGCCATCGGCCACTTCGACTGGCTGAGGCTCCGACCGGTCGAGCGCTACGCGCTCGTGCACGTCATGCGCCGCGCGATCGCGCACGACGACCTCGGGCAGCTCGAGCTCGCCGTCGCCTCGGTGCTCCCTCATCACGACGAGGCCGAAGAAGAAGTAGGCCCGGCGCGTCACCGCGCCGCGGCCTCGTCCCGGCCGCCCGCGGCATCCCACGAGCCTGTGCGCCAGCTCGAGGGCTGGGCGAACGACGCACGTGCGCAGCGCTCGTCCGCCATGCCTCCAGCTGCCGGCCGCACGCGCACGAGCCAGCTCCCGCCACCGCTCGGCGAGCTGATGGACCCTCCCCCCCGCTCCCCCACGCCGTCGGCGACCTACGACGAGCACGCTCCCCGCGCGAGCTGGCGCCCGCCGAGCCAAGCCGCGGCGCCTCGCTCGGTGCCGCCGCTCTCGTCGCACCTCGGTCCCTCCGGCGAGGTGCACATGGTCGACGTGGGCACCAAACCCGCATCGGCGCGCAGAGCCACCGCCTCGGGGGTCGTGCGCATGCGCCCGGAGACCGCGCACCGGCTCGCGCGCAACGACGCACCCAAGGGTGAGGTGCTCGCGACCGCGCGCATCGCAGGCATCCTCGCGGCGAAGCGCACCCCGGAGATCATCCCGCTCTGCCACCACGTCGCGCTCGCGAAGGTCGAGGTGCACCTCGACGTCGAGCCGAGCAGCGGCACCGTCACCGTCACCTCGGTCGCGGAGGCGGTCGATCGCACCGGCGTCGAGATGGAGGCGCTCGTCGCGACCAGCGTCGCCTGCTTGACCATCTACGACATGCTCAAGGGCATCGACCGCGACATGGTCGTGGGCGACATCAAGCTCCTCGCCAAGACGGGCGGCAAACACGGCCCCTACGAGCGCGACGCCTGAGGCGCGCTGCGAGCGGAGGCGCGCCTCAGCGCCAGACGTCGTCGATCGCGATGACCTCGACGCGCTCGCCTTCGGCGAATCCGCCCGAGCTGGCGGGCACGACGACGAGCGCTTCTGCGCGCGCGAAGGAAGTCACCGCGCCCGAGGCGAGGTTCTGGTGCGGTCTCACGCCGAGCACGCCGGCGGCTTCTTCGAGCGTCGCGCGTACGAGCTCGGTGCGTCCGGGCTTGCGCACGTAGCTCGAGAGCGCGACGAGCTTCGTGCGCCTGGGCAGCACGCGCGCCTCGCCCTGCATCGCGCGGAGCAGCGGCACCCCGAAGCACAGGAAGCTCAGCGAGGCCGAGGCCGGGTTGCCCGGCAGCCCGAGCACGACCGTGCCGCCGCGCCTCCCCACCGTGAGCGGCTTCCCCGGCTTCATCGCCACCTTGTAGAACTCGATGCCGACGCCCGCGCGCTCGAGCGCAGGGCGCACGACGTCGTGATCGCCCACGCTCACGCCGCCGATCGTGACGAGCACGTCGGTGCTCTCGAGCGCCTCCGCGATCGCGTGCGTCGCCGCGTCGGGCTCGTCACGCACGAAGGGGGCGACGCGCACGCTCGCGCCGGCCCGCGCAGCCGCGAGCGCCACGAAGAGGCCGTTCGACTCCACCACGCTGCCCGGCCTCGCCGGCTCGCCCGGTGCGCGCAGCTCGTCGCCCGACCCGAGCACGGTGACGAGCGGCCTCCGCGCCACGAGCAGCGAAGGGCGATCGAGCGCGGCTGCGAGCGCGACCGAGCCCGGCCCGAGCCGGGTGCCACGCAGGAGCGCGCTCGACCCCACCTCCAGGTCCTCGCCGCGCAGGCGCAGGTTCTGCCCGATGCGCGGGCGCTCGTCGAAGCGGATGCGCAGCCCGCTCGGAGCGTCGATGCGCGTCACGAGCTCCTGCATGATCACGGCGTCGGCGCCGCGGGGCAGGGGAGCGCCCGTGAAGATGCGCGCCGCTCCGCCTGGCGCGAGCTCCGGCGGCTCGAGGGTGCCGGCCGCGCTCTCACCCGTGCAGGGCAGCTCGTAGGGGCCGTCGCCCACGAGTGACGCGGTGTCGAGCGCGTAGCCGTCCATCGCGCTGTAGTCGAAGGCCGGCAGCGGCGATCGCGCGACGAGATCCTCCGCGAGCACACGACCGTCGGCCTGCTCGAGCGCGACGCGCTCGGTGCCGAGCACACGCGCGAGCGCGAGCACGCGCTCCACCGCCTCGTCGAAGGCCATCATGGGCCGACGTGCCCTCCGCGGTGGGAGCCCGAGGCGAGCGCCACCGCGTGCGAGAGCACGGGAGCGAGGATCGCCGTCACGCCCAGCCTCACCGCGCCGAGGCTCCCCGGTAGCGCGACGAGCACCTTGCCTCGCGCGGTGCCCGCGAGCGCGCGCGACAGGATCGAGCGCGGCCCGACCTCGTCCCAGCTCAGCCGGCGGAAGGCCTCCCCGAAGCCCTCGAGCTCCCGCTCGAGGCGCGGCGCGAGCACGTCGATCGTGCGGTCGCGAGGCGCGATGCCCGTGCCGCCGGTCGAGACGACCGCGCCGATCGTCGGATCCGCGAGCAGCGCGTCGAAGGCCGCCGCGAGCGAGGCCTCGTCCTCACGCACGATCGCGTGCGGCGCGAGCTCGAAGCCCGCGGCCTCGAGCAGCTCGCGCAGCAGGCGTCCGCCCGTGTCGCTCTCCTCGGTGCGCGTGTCGCTCGCCGTGAGCGTCGCCACCCGGACCCGGCCCTCGCCTCCGCTCACGCTGCCTCGATGCGCGTCTCGATCGCGTGGCCGTCGGCCGAGACGATCTCCTCGACGTGCGGCATCGACAGCGCTTCGTCGAGCCTCGCGGGATCGAAGTCGAAGCGCCCGAGGCTCAGCGTGCGCAGCGGCGAGATGACCCGGAGACGCACGTCGCGGGGCACCTTCGGCGCGCGCTCGGCGTCGAAGAGGGTCTGTGCCACGACGCCTCCCACGTAGGGCGTGATGATCGTGAGGTCGTCGGCGCCCCGCGCGAGCAAGGCCTCGAGCAGCGTGTTGTCTGCCGCGCCGCCGTCGACGTGGATCTCGCCGTCGAGCACGGGAAGCCGCGCGTAGACGCCGGGGATCGTGCAGCTTGCGATGATCACGTCGTGCATGTCGCTGCGCGTACGGTTCGAGTGCACGACGAGCGCGTCACGGAGCGTCGCGCCTCGTTGCGCGCGGCCGGCGTCGTGGGGCTCTCGGTGCAGCCTGCTCGAGCTCGACGCGTGCGCACGGGCCTGCTCGTCGCGGGCCGCTTTGCTCGAGGCGGGGCCGTGCCTGAGGCGCGACCACGCCGCGTGCGCCAGCGCGCGCGCGCGCGTCGTGGCCACGAGCAACTCGATGGGGCTCCCCGCGATATCCGCCTCGGGCAGGAGTCGCTCGAGCGCGTCGCGCACGATCGCGCTCATGCCGAAGGGGCTCTTCTCGCGGCGCAGCCAGCGGCTCGAGACCACCGGCGTCGTCGCCATCGATCGGAACAGGTCGGGCCCCACCTCGGCCCTGCCCGAGACCCACGCGCTGCCCGAGATCGACCCGCTCGAGGCACCGGCCACCAGATCGAAGTGCTCCCCGCGCCGCGCGAGCCGCCGGAGCACCGCGATCTGGAAGGCTCCGCGGCAACCACAGCCGGGCAGGGAGAGCGCACGCATGAGGCTTCTTCTAGTTCAGCGCGCGCGCTCAGGCTACAGGGCGCCCGGTGGCGCGTGCCCGCGGCCTCGCGCCGAGCCTGCGTGATGTGCACTAGGCGGCAGGGCCTTCGTGCGCTAACCCTGCCGCCACCGTGCCCGGCCCGCAGATTCCGTACATCAAGGTCCCGGAGATCCCGCTCCCCTTCGGCGACGCGCTCCCCGACGCCATGCAGACGATCAAGCCCTTCGGCTTGCTCGTCGCCACCGGCGTGTATCTCGGCGCCTGGGTCGCGATGCGCCGAGGCCGTCAGCGCGGCCTCGACGAGGTCAAGCTCAACAGCTTCATCGTGTGGGTCGTCGGCCTCGGCTTCGTGGGCGCCCACGTCTTCGACGCGATCTTCTACACACCGGAGCGCATCGCACGCGACTGGCTCTACATCTTCAAGCTCTGGGCCGGCCTGTCGAGCTACGGCGGCTTCCTCGGCGCGATCATCGGCGCGCTGCTCTTCAAGTACGTCAAGCGCGAGAAGGTGCTGCCCTACGTCGACGTCGTCTGCTCCGCTTTCCCGCTCGCGTGGGTCTTCGGGCGCATGGGCTGCGCCTCGGTGCACGATCACCCCGGCAGCGAATCGAGCGCGTGGTGGGCCGTCCAGTATTTCCACCCCGACGTGCGCAACCCCGAGGCCTGGGGCTTCCTCTACGACGCGGCGCAGACGCGCGGGCGCTACGACCTCGGTCTCTACGAGATGTTGCTCACGATCCCGCTGGCGACGGCCTTCCACTTCCTGTGGAAGGCGAAGCCCAGGCCCTTCGGCTTCTACGCGGGGTGGATGAGCATCCTCTACGCACCCGTGCGCTTCGTGCTCGACTTCATGCGCATCGAGCAGGGCGGGGGACACGAGGCCGATCCTCGCTACGCCGGTCTCACGCCCGCGCAGTGGGCCTGCTTCGGCCTCGTCGCGCTCGGCTGGTTCATCCTCAAGCTGAGCAAGGCGCACCCGGCGCCGGCCGCCTGGGCCGACGTGAAGCCGCTCGAGGTGCAGTCGGGGGTCTCGATGGACGGCCTCGAAGACGAGGACGACGACGACGAGCAAGAGGCGCCCCCGCCGAAGAAGCCGGCCGCGAAGGCGAAGCGCAGCCGAACGCCCTCCTCGCCGAAAGCCGCGCCGGAGAAGGGCGGCGAAGCCGCGTCTCGTTCCTCGGTGGAGGAGCCTGCTCCTCCGAGCGATGGCGCAAAGCGCGCGGCTGCGGTCACCGACGACGCGGAGGAGCGAGGCGAGGCCTGAGCCATCTCGCGCGCTCGAGCGTCTTCTGCGGCGGCGACCCCGCTTGACGCGAACCTCCGACAGGATACGTTCTGGAAATCGTCGGTCTCGAGCGGTTTCCGGTGACCCCCATGCATTGTGCTCCGCACCGTCTTGCCGGTCGGACCGCTCGGTCCCTTCGCCGTACTCAGTCTCCTGGCCGTACTCGGTCTCCTCGCCGTACTCGGTCTCCTCGCCGTACTCGGTCTCCTCGCCGTACTCAGTCTTCTCGCCGTACGGTGGCGCGACGCCAGGGGGATGCGCTCCCTCGTCGTGCCTTCGCTACGGACCACGTTCTCGTCCCGATGCGCCTCTCACCGCCCTGCGTCTCTGGGTCAAGGCAGCTACCGCTGCTGAGGCTCGGGTCGTGGCGCGAGGGTCGCTAGGTCCCTTGGTCGAAGGGCGCAGGCGAGCGTGGGTCTCGTGCACATGTCAGTGACAGGTTGATTCTCCGATGGCTGAAGATTCCCGCAAGTTGTTCGTGGCCGGTTTGCCGGACACCATCTCCGAAGACGTGCTCCGCCAGCTTTTCGAAGCGACGGGAGGCGCGGTCGCGGAGGTGACCCTACCCAAAGATCGAACCACGGGCAGGCCGCGGGGCTTCGGCTTCGTGACGATGTCCACCGTCGAAGAGGCCAACGCAGCACGCGAGGCTCTGCACGGCAGTTTCCAGGGCGGAAAGTCCATTTCCGTTCGCCCCTTCGAGTCCGATCCGCCCCGCAGGGAGCCTGGCGCGCCCGGCGAGCGGCCCGAGCGCAGCTTCGGCGCTGGCCCGCGGCCCGCGGGGCCGGGCGCCGATCCTCCGGATCGCAAGCTCTACATCGGCAACCTCCCTTACGACGCCAACGTCGAAGAGGTCGAGGCGCTCATCACCGCGACGGGGGCAGGCCCCGTCGTGAGGGTGCTGCTCCCCTCCGACCCCGACGGGCGTAAGCGCGGCTTCGGCTTCGTCACCATGTCGAGCGCGGAGTCCGCGAAGGAAGCCGTCGCCCAGCTCCAGGGGGCCGACCTCCGGGGCCGGCGGCTGGTCGTCAACCCCGCGCACCAGAAGGGCGAGCGCCCGCCGGGTGAAGGCGGTCCGCGCACCTACGGCGGTGGTGGTGGCTACGCTGGCGGCGGCGGTGGTGGCTATGCCGGCGGCGGTGGTGGTGGCTACGCCGGCGGTGGTGGTGGCTACGGCGGTGGTGGTGGCTACGCTGGCGGCGGCGGCGGTGGTTTCCCGCCGAGCGGTGGCGGTGGCTACGGCGGTCCGCCTCCCGGCGCGCCCGGCGGGGGTGGGCCCCCGGCCGGCCGAGGTCGCAAAGACGACAAGCGCAAGAGCAAGCACGACGACGGCGGCGGCGCCGGCGCCGGCGGTCGCAAGCGTCGCAACGACGATTGGAATACGCGCACCGACGACTGGGACGACTGAGAAACGGGTGATCCTGCTGCTGCGCGCCGCGTAGCTTCGGTCGGTCTGCTCGGCGTACTTTCGTACGCCTGTGCGGACCTCCCTAGCTCCGCGGCGCTCGCGACGCAGGCTCACCCGTTTCCGCGTTCGACGATGTTGCTGCTGCGCGCCGCGTAGCTTCGGTCGGTCTGCTCGGCGTACCGGCGCGCGGCACTCCGCGCGCCCAGAGGAAGAAGGGTGCGGGCGCAGAGTGGTGCGAAGCCGCGAAGCCGAAAGGCCGCTCACCCCAGTGTGCGGCCTTTCGGCTTCGAAGCGAGAACGTGGCGCTCGCACGACCCCGGCGCGCGGCACTCCGCGCGCCCAGAGGCAGCAGGGTGCGGGCGCAGAGTGGTGCGAAGCCGCGAAGCCGAAAGGCCGCTCACCCCA
>CALKVW010000014.1 GCA_938004785.1 uncultured Polyangiaceae bacterium | reverse complement strand
GCATTCCTGACGCCACTTGTGCAGGCGTCATGGCGCCGAGATCAGGTTGTCTGGGTCTACCGGTGGATCGAGTCCAAGGCGCTTCCCGCTCACAAGATCGGGCGGCTCTGGAAGTTCAAGCTCACCGAGGTCGACGAGTGGGTGCGCAGCGGCGGCGCGACAGAAGGCGAGCCCGACGAACATGCCGGTTGAGGAGAAGAGCGAGTAGATGTCCTACCTGGAAGGCCACCGTCAGCGACTGCGAGACCGCTTCAATGGAAGCGGCCTCGGCGCGTTCGAGGACCACGAGGTCCTCGAGCTGCTGCTGACGTATGCCGTTCCCCGGAAGGACGTGAAGCCGATCGCGCGCGGGCTCCTCGACCGCTTCGGTTCCCTGTCGAACGTCCTGGACGCACCTACTGCGGACCTCACGAAGGTCGATGGCGTCGGGGACACGGGAGCCACGCTGCTGCACCTGATGCCGTCGCTCACCCGGCGCTACCTCCGGGACCGGTGGGGACGCAAGCCGCAGCTGACGACGCGCGAGGACCTCGCGCGCTTTGCCGTGGACGAACTCGCCACGGCCAACAACGAGGTCTTCCTGCTCATCCTGCTCACCCACGAGAACCACGTCCTGCGCGCGCTGCCGCTGCACGAGGGCAGCATCGCCAGCGCGCCCGTCTACCCTCGGCTCGTCGTGGAGGCCGCGCTTCGTCACCACGCGGCCAAGGTGGTCTTCGCCCACAACCACCCGGGAGGGCTCGCCGAACCGTCCGAGGAGGACGTAGCGATCACCCGGACGCTCGTCAGCGTCTTCGAGTCGCTTGCCATCCCCGTCGTCGATCACATCGTCGTGGCCGGACCGCGGACCTTCAGCATGGCCGAGGCCGGGCTCGTCCACGGTCAGCATGCGGGAGGCGCCGCATGAGCACCGTGATCGAGAAGGACATGGTGCTCGAGGGCCCGCTCTGGCCCGAGCCGGTGAGGGTGCTCAGCGTCGATCACTTCGGCACGATGCTCCAGGTCGATGCCGTCGGCACCCGCTCGCGTCAGTTCTACCCGGGCATCATCGTCACGGCGGCACAGGCCGAAACCCTGAAGGTCGTCTCGAGCGCCAAGGGTATGGACTTCTCCGGGGATCCGGAGGCGTTCCACCTAGCCATCGAGGCGATGCGCATCCGCCTCGCCTACGAGTACGACCCCCACTTCGCCGTCAACGCCTCGACGATCACGCTGCTGCCCCACCAGCTCGATGCGGTCTACCGCTACATGCTCAAGTCGCCACTCGTCCGCTTCCTGCTCGCGGACGACCCGGGCGCCGGCAAGACGATCATGGCCGGGCTCCTCCTCAAGGAGCTGCGCTTCCGCGGGCTCGCCGACCGGGTGCTCGTCGTGGTGCCGCCGCTGGTCGCGAGGCAGTGGCAGGAAGAGCTCTCGGAGAAGTTCTCCGAGGAGTTCACGATCATCGACAACGGCGTGCTGAAAGCCAACGTCGGTCGCAACCCCTGGACCGAGAACGACCGCTGCATCACGTCGGTCTACTGGGCAGCGCGCGACAACGTGCTGGAGACCCTCAAGGAAGCCGACTGGGATCTCGTCATCGCCGACGAGGCGCACAAGATGGCGGCCTACCGCCAGGGCGTTCGCTCGCAGAAGACCCGCAAGACGCGGCTCTATCGGCTCGGCGAGGAGCTGTCGGTGCGCACCAAGCACCTGCTCCTGCTCACCGCCACGCCGCACAAGGGCGACCCCGAGAACTTCCGCCTGCTGCTCGAGCTACTCGACAAGGACCTATTCGCTGATCGCCACATCCTCGAGGAGGCGATGGCGTCCTCGGACAACCCGATCATCCTCCGACGCCTCAAGGAGGAGATGTGCCGCTTCGACGGTTCGCCGCTTTTCCCGCAGCGCACCGTCAAGACGGTCACCTTCGATCTGAGCCGCGCCGAGCGAGAGCTCTACGACGAGGTCACCGAGTACGTCGCCGAGCACTTCAACAAGGCGATGCAGAAGGAGAAGCGCAACGTCGGCTTCGCCATGACCATCCTGCAGCGTCGTCTGACGTCGAGCCTCGCCGCGATCACGGCGTCGCTGACACGCCGGCACGAGCGGCTCCAGGAGCTGCTGGATCAGGTGCGGGCCCTGGCGGCGGCGAAGGCCCGAACCACGCTGCGTGGTGGCAACGGCGACGCGACGCTCGAGGAGCTGCTCGGTGGCGCCGAGGTGGAGGACCTCGACGACCTGTCGGAGACCGAGCGCTGGGACGTCGAGGACTCGCTCGTCGAGCGCCTCACGAACGCGGAGTCCATCGAAGAGCTAGAGGCGGAGGTGCTCGCCCTCGAGCGGCTCGTGCGACGGGCGCGCGCCGCGCTCGGCAGCGGCATCGAGGCGAAGCTGATCCAGCTCACCGACGCGATTCTCCGCGACGAGGGCCTGGCTGCCCGCGGCGAGAAGATCCTCATCTTCACCGAAGCGAAGGACACGCTGACCTTCCTCGTGAACCAGCTCCGTGGCCAAGGGTTCACCGTGGCGGTCATCGAGGGCTCGCTCTCGATGGACCAGCGGCGCCAGCAGCAGGAGCTGTTCCGAGGCGAGGCGCAGATCATGGTCGCGACGGAGGCGGGTGGCGAGTCCATCAACCTTCAGTTCTGCAACCAGATGGTCAACTACGACATCCCGTGGAACCCCAACCGCCTCGAGCAGCGGATGGGCCGTATCCACCGCATCGGCCAGAAGAACGAGGTCTTCATCTTCAACCTCGTGGCGACCGACACCCGCGAGGGTGCCGTGCTGGCCGCGTTGCTCCGCAAGATGGAGGAGATGCGCCAGGGGCTGGGCTCGGACCGCGTGTTCGATCTGGTCGGCGACCTCCTCGATGACCACGAAATCTCTCTGGCCGACCTGATCATCGACTGCATCACCAACCGCCGTCGCCTGGCCGATGCGGTGGCCAGCATTGAGCAGGCCGTCAGCCCCGACCACCAGGCCTCGCTCATCGCCGCGCGCGAGGAGGGGCTCGCACGGCGCTTCGTGAACCTCCCCGATCTGCGCCACGAGGCCGCACGCTCGGCGAGCCAGGCGCTCCTGCCTGGGCACCTCGAGACCTTCTTCACCCGGACCCTCGAGCGGAATCGCGGTCGCTGGGAGCGACGCGCCGATGGGAAGCTGCGCGTCGAGCGGGTACCGGTGAACCTGCGGCACGAGCAGGAGATCGACTTCCGCCGTCGCTACGGCACCGTGGAGCGTGCCTACCTGTCGCTGACCTTCGACAAGACCGCCGTCGGTGAGGATGGCCGCACGGATCTTCTCGGCCCGGGTCACCCGCTGTTCGAGTCGGTGCTCCAGGCTGCCGAAGCCGGGTTCACCGACGCGCTGGCCCGAGGAGCCGTGTTCTTCGACGTCGATGCCCGCAGCCCCGAGCGGCTCTGGTTCTTCCGAGGCGTGGTTGGCGACGGTACTGGGCGAGTGCTCTCCCAGCGCCTCTTCGCCGTGCGCGAGGTGCAGGGCGGTGACGGTAGCAACTTCTCGCCGGCGCATCCGATCCGCCTTCACGACCTTCGCCCGCGCGCCGACGGCGACCCGCCGCCACCGATGACGGATTTCGATGCGCGCAAGCACGCGGCGACGCGCTACTGCCTCGAGCACATGGTGCCGCGCTTCGTCGACGAGGTCGCGAGCGGGCGCCTGAAGGAGCTCGGGCTCAAGGAGCGCTACCTCGAGCGGTCCTTCCGCGTGGTGATCAGCCGACACGCAGACCGCCTCCTCGACCTCGAGGCCAAGTCGAGCGCGGGGCAGGACATGAGCCTCGCGATCGGACGCGAGCAGCGGCTGATGGACGAAGCGAAGCGTCGCCAGCAGGAGCGGCTCGCCGAGGTTCGGCTCGAGCAACAGCTCGTGCCGCGAGCGCCCGAGTTCCTCGGCGTCGTCACAGTGCTGCCGGCGGAAGCGACAGTGGGCGCTGCGTCGGCAGACAACGATCTCATCGAGCGCGTCCGAGGTGCCGAGGAGGCCAGGGGGCGGAGCGTCGAGGACGCTCGCGATGAGGGTCTTGGCTTCGACGCCGTCGCGCGGGATGCGGACGTTCAGGACGTCCGCTTCCTTCTGGCGCGCCGGGTCGACGCCGACTCGAAGGTCTGGCTCCGGGCGAGCGAATGGTCGCAGGTGCAGCACCTGGGTGACCGCGTCCTGCTCTACGCGAAGCAGGGCGAGCAGCTCGTGACGCTGTCCGCGAAGGACGCCGCGCTCGCCGCCACAGCCGACGACAAGAACCGAAGGGTATCCATCCGCCTCGCCGGACTTCAGCTCCCGCTGGCGGCAGCGCGCGATGTGAGGAGTGAAGCATGACCGACCGGCGCCTCATCGAGGACAGCCTCCCCCTGGCGGAGATCAGCGAGTACAGCGCGAAGGAGAAATCCATCCGCCACGGGCACATCAGCACATTGCATCTCTGGTGGGCTCGTCGGCCGCTGGCTGCGGCGAGGGCAGCGACGATGGCTGCGTTGCTGCCGGCACCGCGAAGCGAGGAGGAGCGCCAGAAGTTCCACCAGCTCATCACCGACAACCTCGACTGGGACCTGGGCAAGGAGCCGCAACGGCTCGTCGACCGCTTAAGGGGGATTCTTCGCGAGCATGGAGTCGTCGATGCGCCGAGGATCCTCGACCCTTTCTCGGGGGGCGGTGCTCTTCCTCTGGAGGCCGAGCGCCTCGGAGCTGAGGCCTTCGCCACCGATCTGAATCCGGTCGCCCACCTGATTGAGCTCGCAACTCTCTATTACCCGCAGCGTTTCGCCCACCTGAAGTCCGAACGCAGTGCGCAGGATCAGCTTACCGGGCGGTCGCGCCTCATCGCGGAGGTCGAGCGCTGGGGACGTGTGGTTCAGGAGCGAGTAGCTGCTGATATCGAGGCCTACTACCGCACCGACAGTGGGGATGAGCCTCTGTTCTACATCTGGGCGCGAACGGTGCGCTGCCAGAATCCCGCGTGTCGCGTGGAGATTCCGCTCGTTGGTTCCTCATACCTCATCAAGAAGAGCGACCACATTGTAGCGCTGCTTCCCCAGGCGTCGTCTGACAGGAAGTCGGTCAAGTTTGACATTGTCGAGAATCCGGGGAGTTCCGTTGACCTCAATGCTGGGACAATCACCGGTGCAAACGCCGTCTGTCCGTGCTGCGGGCAGATCTCGCCGAGCAAGTACATCAAGGCGCAAGGCAAGGCGGTCGGCTTGGGGCATCGCCTACTAGCGATCGCGGTCCGTGACGGGACGCGCGGTAAGCGCTATCGAATCCCGACCGCGAGCGAGGTGAAGCGGGCGGTTTCGGCGCCGACTCCCAAGGACTTTGGAGACATCCCGGCCATCCCCCATGAGCCGATGCCTCCTCAAGGAACACTCGGTTTTCGAGTTCAGGTGTACGGCTTCGAGACATGGGGAAGCATCTATAATCCTCGTCAGGCACTGGCGATGGCCACCTTCGCCCGCCATGTCCGTGGGATCGCCAGTGAAGTTCGAGATGCAAATCGAGAACTGGGGGACGAGGCGGAGGAGTTCTCTCGCGCGGTCACAACCTACTTGGGGCTGTGCGTAAGCAAACTCTCGGACTTCCTCTCATCGATATGCGTCCTCAACTATACCGGTGGCCGAGGGGTTGGCCACACGTTCCGCATGCAAGCTCTCGCCATGACGTGGGACTATGCAGAGACCAACCCGTTCAACGAGTTGGCGGCGGGCTGGCCGAAGATCGTCGATGATCTCCTTGGTACTTTGGACCTGCTAGTGTTCACGGGGAGCGGGAATGTCCGCCGGGCATCCGCCGACAACCTCCCCTTCGATGACAAGTCTTTCGACGCCATCGTCACCGATCCCCCTTACTACGACGCGGTGCCGTATTCCGACCTGTCCGACTACTTTTACGTCTGGCTTCGTCGAGCAATCGGCGAAGTGCACCCCGAGGCGCTAGCCACCGAAGTCACCCCCAAGCGCTCAGAGATGGTGCAGAATCCGGCGCACAACAAGTCGGCGGAATTCTTCGAGTCCGCCATGTCCCGCGCCTTCGGTGAGATGCACCGCACGCTAAAGGACAGCGGCATCATGGTGCTGGTCTTCGCCCACAAGTCGACGGCCGCCTGGGAGACTCTGCTCAAGGCGCTACTCGACAACAACCTGGTGGTCACGGCCTCGTGGCCCATCGAGACCGAGAAGCCCGGGCGTACCCGCGCTATTGGGAGTGCGGCCCTCGCTTCTTCCGTGTTCATCGTCTGCCGGAAGCGCTCGGCCCACGAGGAGGGGTTCATCGACGACGTGGAGCCCGCGCTCAGGGCGCGCCTCCACGAGCGCCTCGACTACTTCTGGTCGCAGGGCATCCGCGGGGCGGACTTTTTCATGTCGGCCATCGGGCCGGCGGTCGAGGTCTTCGGGCGGCACAAGCGGGTCCTCAAGCTGAGTGGCGACGAGGTCACGATCGCCGAGCTGCTCGACAAGGTACGGGGCATCGTCGCCGACTACGCCCTCCAGCGCATCGTCCACGGCGAGGCGGCGGGCAACGTCGACGAGGCCAGCCGCTTCTACGTCATCTGGCGCTGGGCCTTCGGCACCACGGAAGTGGAGAGCGGCGAGGCCATCCACATGGCGCAGTCGATGGGCGTCGAGTTCAACGAGCTCGTGGCCGAGAAGGGCGTCCTGAACAAGAAGGGCGACAAGGTCAGCCTCAAGGGGCCGCTCGACCGCAAGAAGGTGAAGGGGCTCGGCGAGCCGGCGGCGACGGGCACCCTGGCGCCGCTCATCGATGTGCTGCACCGCGCGGCCAACCTCTGGACGGCCGGCGAGCGGCAGGATCTGGCCGACTTCCTCGCCACCGCGCTCCCGCCCGGCGGCGCCGACCGAATGCAGCGCCTCGCCCAGAGCATCGTCGACGTGTTGCCTCCGGGTGACAAGGAGCGCGGACTCTACGAGAACTTCCTGGTCGGAGCGCGCTCGCTGCCGGCGCCCACGAAGAAAGATGAAGCTGCGGTCAAGCAGCAGAAGCTGTTCTAGGAGACGTCACCATGGCCACCACAACCCCTTGGCGGCAGGTCGTCACGCCGCACGACAACATCAAGCAAGGCCGCGTGAAGCAGAACGACTTCGCGGCGAGCCTCGCGGACGTGCTGCACGAGAGCGGCAACCCCGACTACTACGACCCCGTCCGCTTCTTCAATCGGACCTTCCTGACCGCTGGGCTGCGCCAACTCGCGGGCGAAGTGGTCGGCCGGCTGACGGGTCAGGGCGAAGGCGATGCGGTGATGCAGATCCAGACGCCCTTCGGCGGCGGCAAGACGCACACGCTCATCACCCTCTACCACCTGGTGAAAAACGGCCAGGTGTGCTTCGACCACCCCGCCTTGAGCACGTACTGGCTCGAGCGCGGCTGGAAGGTGCCTCCGAGCGTGCCGGTCGCCGCCTTCGACGGAAATCAGGTCGGCGTGGGCGCCGTAGAGGTCGAGCCTGGCGTGTCGGTGCAGACGATGTGGGGCCACCTGGCGTGGCAGCTCGCCGGCAAGGCGGGCTACGAGCTGGTCCGCAACTTCGACGCCGACCGCGTCGCCCCCAGTGGCGAGGACATCGACCGACTCCTCAAGGCCTCCGGTGGCGGTCTCATCATCCTCGACGAGGTCGCCAACTACGTCGAGACCGCGGCTGCGGTCGGCGTCCACGACTCGACGCTCGCGGCTCAGACGCGGACCTTCCTCCAGCGGCTGACCACCCGCGCCGGCCAACACGAGCGCGTCATCGTTGTGGCCACGCTGCCGCGCAGCGACGGCACGCAGACCCACGGCACGGCCTCGCTTCAGGTGCTGCAGGCGCTGCAGGAGCTCTTCGGGCGGGTGCAGAAGGTCCGCGAGCCGGTCCAGGGGGGCGAGGTCCACGAGATCATCCGTCGCCGACTCTTCCTGCCCTTCGGTCAGGACACCGAGGACAAGGGAACCCGGACGAAGAAGGCCAACAACCGGAACGCGAGCATCAACGCCTACGTGGCGGACCTCAAGACGCGACCGCAGGTGCCCGACTTCGCCAAGGAACACGGCTACGGGGAGCGCTTCAAGCAGAGCTACCCTTTCCACCCGTACCTGCTCGACGTCCTCAACCGCTACGTCGGCGCGAACCCGAAGTTCCAGCGCACGCGCGGCGTGCTCCGCATCCTCGCACTCGTGGTCGCCGACCTGCTGAAGAAGGGCCACAACGGCGGGCTCATCCAGGCGAGCGACATCGACCTGACCAACGAGGAGATCCGCTCGGAGTTGCTCGAGCTGGTCGACCGCGAGTTCCGGTCCGCGCTCGAGGCCGACATCATTGGCGAGGGCGCGAACGCCATCGACCTCGACAAGCAGAGCCCACAGATGACCCAGTGGCACATCACCGCGGGGCTCGCGACGACGACCTTCCTCTTCACCTGCGAGGCCGGCAACGGGTCCCGCGGGGCGACCCTCGCGGAACTGCACCTGGCCTCGGCCCGGCCCGAGATCGACTTCGGCACGATCCCGGGGGTCGTGCTGCAGATGAAGGAGCGCTTCCACTTCATCAACGCCGAGGGGGAGCGCTTCCGCTTCTCGACGACGCCAAACCTCAACCGCATCCTCCTCGACGCCAAGAACGGGGTCGACGACGAGCAGGTCCGCGAGCGGCTCGAGGCGGATCTGCGCAAGCTCCTCTCGCAGTCCCCGCTCTCCCCTTACATCTGGCCCGAGGGGCCCGGGGACATTGCCGACAGCGCGAGCAACAAGCTCGTGCTGATGCCGCCGGAGCGCACCTTCGGTGCCACGAGTCGCACAGAGACCCAGGACGCCGTCCTCGACATCCTCAACAAGAGCGGCTCTACGCACCGCACCCGGCGGAACACCCTGGTGTTCCTCATCGCCGACGAGAGCGAGGTCGCGTTGCTCAAGGAGCGCGTGCGTAGCCTGCTCGCGGCTGAGAACGTCGACACGAACCGCGAGCGTCACAACCTCTCGAAGACCCAGGTCACCCAGCTTCAGACCGAGCGGACGAACGCGGCCAAGGGTGTGCGCCAGCAGATCCTCCGCGCCTACCGACACACCGCCTGGGGCGGCAGCAACGGCGATCCGCTCAAGACGATGGACATGGGCCAGCCGCCCGCTTCCACCGACCAGAACCTCACGGACCTCGTGGTGGCCTTTCTGAAGGAGAAGCAGAAGTACCTCGAGCAGATCGCCTCGATCCTGCTGGTGCACCCCACGAAGATCCAGGTGTGGCCCGACGACGAGCCGGCGCTGAGCCTCAAGGCGCTCCCGGGCTACTTCCGGAACTTCACACACCTCCCGATCCTCAAGGACGACGAGGTTCTCAAGCAGTCCATCGTCGACGGCGTTCGTGCCGGACACTTCGCGCTCTGCGAAGGGACGACCGCCGACGACGCGAAGGTGCTCCACTACAAGACCAGCCTCACGACCACCGGCGTGGCGCTGGAGGACGGCTACCTGCTCGTTCGACCGGCGCTCGCGGATCAGAAGCTCGAGGAGGAGAAGGCCAAGGCAGCAGGTGGAACCCCCGTCGTGACCGTCCCGCCTGCGACGCCAACGGGCGTCGCCCAGCCTGCGACGGGCTCGGGTGCGGCTCCGACCGCCCCAGCCGGCCGCGTGACCATCGGCGGCACGGTCGTCGTCACGCCAACCGGCGGGAAGGCGTCGACTGGCAAGGACGGCAAGCCGCGTCGCGTCCGGCTCGACGTCGAGGTGCCCTTCACCGACTTCCACACGTTCTACACCGGCATCATCAACGCGCTTGGTCGCAACGCGGACAACATCAAGATCAGTGTCCAGGTGGAGGCGTCGTCGGAAGCTGGCTTCAGCCCGACGCTGATCGAGGACACGGTCAAGGAGACGCTGTTCAACCTGTTCCGCACCGACGAGTTCCTCCACGTGGACGACGAGTAGGAGCGGCGATGAACGAGCAGGCGCAGAGCATTCTCAACCGGTACCTGGCCACGGAGCTCGGGCGGTCCTTCGTCCTCCCCGACGTCACCGAGATCTCGCGGCAGCGCGCGGCCTTCCTCGCGCACTTCGGTCCGGAGCAGCTCGCCAAGATGAGCGGGCCGGAGCTGTTGCGCCAGCTCCCGCACAACGCATCGAACGACCAGCCGATGGACTACTGGCTGGAGTTCAAGAACGACGACGAGTTCAACTACCGTCTGTTCGGCAGCATCTCTGGAGGGTCGGCGGCAAAGTTCGGCCCGTGGCAGGAGAAGAAGACCGGCTCATGGAGGGCCAAGCAGCCCGGCTCGCGCTCGATCCACAACATCAGCGAGGATGAAGCGCTCAAGGCTCTCGAGGAGCGTCGCACCGAGATGCTCGATGCGGTGGAGGCCGTACGAGCGTTTCACGGCAAAGCGGTGAAGGCGATCGATCCCCAAGCCTTCCAGAGCGCCATCGAGGGCGCGGCGCCACGTTGGAACTCGAGCGCCTGGCTGCACAAGTACCTGCATCTCAACTTCCCGGACCTCGTGACGTGGAGCGCGACCCAGGCATGGTCCGAGGCGGAGCTCTACTGCGTTGGTGTCGTGCCGACCGGCACGGGGCTGTACGCACAGGACATCCAGATCATCCGCTTCTGGAACAGCCTGCCAGCCCTGAGCGACCTGCCCGTCCAGCTCCGCTACCGCGTCGGCAAGGGCCTGGCGCCACGGGATCATTGGTGCCTCGGGCTCGCTGGTGAGGTGTCGGCGTGGAAGGAGATGCTGGCGCACGAGTACCTCGCGCTCGGGCCCTCAAAGGTCGGGAACCTGGCCGAGGCCATCGCTTTGAACAAGAAGCGCGACATCCGCCTGGCTGTCGAGACCGCCTTCCAGGACGCAGGGCTGAGCATCCACTCGACTGAGGCCCGCAACCTGACGGAGCTCGCGTACCGCCTCAAGGAAGGCAGCGTCGTCGCGTTGTTCTCCGACGCGTCGACCGTGGTCGCGGTGGGAGAGGTGACCGGCAGCTACCGGTTCATCCACGGCGCCGAGCGCCCGCACCAGGTGCCTGTCCGCTGGCACCACAACCGCAGCTTCGAGACCACGGTGCCCGTCGAGGTGGGCACCAGCCTGATGATGCTGGAGCCGACGCACTCGGCAGTCGCCGACATCGAGGCGTCGCTCCTGGTCAACGGAGTGGGGCCGTGGCCGGGCTTCAACAACATGGTCGACACCCCGTCGGTCCTGCCTCCGAAGCCCTCCGTGCTGACCGGCGGAGCGATGTCCGGCGCGAAGGTGGATCCGCCGCCTCCGCTCGAAGGCATCGCTCGCCAGGTCGTGGACATGCTCGACCGCAAGCGCCAGGTGATCCTCTACGGCCCGCCGGGAACCGGGAAGACCTACCACGCGGAGCGCATCGCGCTCGAGGTCGTCGCGCGGCAGAACTTCAACTGCCTGCCGTCGCAGCTCTCCGACCGGCAGCGCGACGCGGTCTACGGGCGGGGTGGCGCCGATCCCTACATCGCGACCTGCACCTTCCACCCGATGTACTCCTACGAGGACTTCATCGAGGGGTACCGGCCCGATGGCGACGGGTTCAAGCTCGAGCCGGGCATCTTCAAGCGGATGGTCACGGCTGCGCAAGCCCAGCCGGGCAAGCGTTTCGTGCTCATCATCGACGAGATCAACCGCGGAAACATCCCGAAGATCTTCGGTGAGCTCATCACGCTGATCGAGGCGTCGAAGCGGGGCACGACGAGTTCGCACCTGCCGCTCTCCAAGGAGCCGTTCACGGTGCCCGACAACCTCCTGGTCATCGGCACGATGAACACGGCCGACCGCTCGATCTTGCTGCTGGACACCGCGCTGCGCCGACGCTTCGCGTTCAAGGAGTTGCTCCCCGAACCGCATCTCCTGCGCTCCGGCGCCATCGCCGACATCACGCTGAGCACTTGGCTGCGTGCGCTCAACCGCCGCATCGTGGAGCAGCTCGGGCGCGACGGTCGCAACCTCCAAGTGGGCCACGCCTACCTAATGCCGGGAGGAAAGCCGGCGGCGACGTTGAGCCGCATCGGCGAGATCGTCCGCGACGAGCTCTGGCCGCTTCTTCAGGAGTATTGCTACGAGGACCCGAACAAGCTGGCGAACATCCTTGCCGCGGACAAGGGCGGGTTGTTCGACCGCGAGGGGGCCAACCTTCGCTTCGACCTCTTCGATCCCGGCCGCGAGGACGAGCTCGCGCAGGCGCTGATCGCCATAGTCACGCCGGACGACAAGAAACACGACGCCATGCTTGGCGAAGATGTCCCCGACGACGAGGACGCCGAGGAGCCGCTCGAGCAAGAGGTGGAGCCTGCATGACGCCACCTCCCGTCCTTCAGATCCGCGAGTGGAGCACGACGGCGCCGGACAGCCCGGGCGTGGGTGCGTTGCTGCGTGGTCTTCGTCTCACGGACGCGGACCGCGACCTGCTTGCTGAGCTCGAGGGGCGAGCGAGCCTGCGCTTCACGGAGCTGCGAAGCGGCCTCTCCATCTCGGTCGGACCGCACATCGGCACCGCCAGCCTCAGCGGCCTTCGCCTGGTCATCATGCCGAAGATCCGCATCGACAACCTGATGCGGATGGTCGCCTACGCGTTCGACCTCTCGGACATCCTGGTGACGGAGACCCGCACGACCTACACAGCGGCGGACCATGGGCTCATCGATCTGCTGGGCCTCTCGCTGCTTCGCTCGGTCGAGCGCATCGCTCGCGGGGGACTGCTACCCAACTACCAGGCGCGCAACGAGGACCTCGCCACCCCGCGCGGCCGCCTCGACATGCGCCACATCGCGACGCATCCGCGCCGCGCGACCCTCCGCTGCACCTATGACGACCTGACCGTCGATCATGAGCTGAACCAGCTCCTCGCCTCGGGCTTGCGCCTCGCCGCAGCGGTCATGCAGTCGGTGGACATTCGCCTCGACCTCGCCCGCTCGGCGGACCGTTTCTTCGGGGACCTGACGCGGACGCCGCTGGACGCGGCGCGCCTGCGGGCTCCGCTCGAGGGGCTCGACCGGCGCTCGAGCCACTACCGGACCGCGCTCACGCTCATCGCTCTGATCCATCACGGCGCTCGGCTCGGGGAGCACGCCGAGGCAGGCCCAATGCCGCTTTCGAGCTTCACGCTCAACATGAACATGGTCTTCGAGCGCTTCCTCTGCCGGTACCTTGCCGAGAACGGCCCGGACGACATCCGCATCTCCGCGCAGGACGTGCGCTCGGACGTGTTCAGCTACCTGGAGAACGCGGGCGGCTGGAACCAACCGACGATCCGCCCCGACTTCGTCTTCCGTCAGCGCCGTCGGGTCATCGCGGTCGCGGACGCCAAGTACAAGAACCGCCATGAGCACCCGCCGTCCTCGGCCGAGCTCTACCAGCTCACGGCCTACGGCCTGGCCTACGCCATGCCCGAGCCCCGCGAGGTGCTGCTACTCCATCCCCTCGCGAGCGGGGAGCTCGAGCGCGCCACGACGCTCCTGTTCGCCCCGTCTGCCGCCAACCAGCAGGTCCGCATCCGTCTCGTGGGCGTGCCCGTGGACGGCCTCCTGGACGGCACGGTGCCCCGCTGGTGGCCGCTGGCGCCGCCCCGGGCAGCCTCGGCACCGCTCGTCCCAGCCCCCCGCACCGCGCCCTCTGCCCCCCTGGGCCGCCAGCAACTCGGAGGGCGATGATGGCGAACAACCTTCAGATACGAGGAGCGGAACGCCACCGGGCCCCGTCCGGTGGACCGCACGGCGACGCCGGCGACGCCGGTGCGCTCCAGATCAACGGCGTCTCCGTGCCTCAACGCCGACTGCTCGGGGCCTACTACACGCCGGACGACGTCGCGCGCCTGCTCGCTCAGTGGGCCGTCATTGGCCAGGGAGGACGTGTCCTTGATCCGAGCTTTGGCGGCTGCGCGTTCATGCAGGCGGCTGCGTCCCACCTCAAGCGGAAGGGGCGCCGCCAGCCAGGTCGCCTGGTGTTCGGGGTCGACGTCGACGACTCCTGCATGCGCTACGTCCGTGAGAGCCCCGACCTGGTTGAGGACAACGTGGTCTTTCGAGATTTCCTCGCCGTTCGCCCGAGCGAGCTTCCCGGCACACCGTTCCACGCGATCGTCGGCAACCCGCCCTACGTGCGGCATCACTGGCTCAAAGATGAACGGCGAGTGGTGGCTCGTCGGATCGCGGAGGAGAGCGGACAGCGGCTCCCCGAGACCGCCAGTCTCTGGGCGTACTTCGTGTTGCATGCGCTCGCATTTCTGGAGCCCCGCGGCAGGCTCGCCATGCTGGTGCCGGAGGCAATTCTCCAGGCCGACTACGCGGCTCCCGTCCGGGCAGCCCTTCAGCATCACTTTGAGAGCGTGCGGCTGATTCACCTCCGGGAACGGCTGTTCGATGGCACGGATGAGCCCGTCGTCGTGATCGCTGCCGAGGGCTTCGGCAGCACTCCGGGCGATCTTGGTGTGCTGTCGGTCGAGACCGCGGATGAGCTCAGCGCCGTTCTGAGTGGGAAGGCGCCCGCAACCCGGGGGACGACGTTGCCGAACGGACGAAGGATCTCGTCCGACGCGCTCAAGGTCCTCACGGTCATCGAGTCCTCGGAGAACACCCGGGCCTTCGGCGAAATCGCAACGCCGCATATCGGCCTAGTCACCGGTGCCAACAGCCACTTCATCCGTTCAGCAGGCGAACTGGCGGGCATCGGTGTGCCTACCCGCGCTCGCGTTGCCATCTTGTCTCGAACGAAGTGGCTCACCGGACTGGAGTTCACATCGGCGGATCACGAGGCTGTCGCCGAGGATGGGGCACGGGCATTCCTCGTTCGACCGGCCGCAGAGCTCGAGTCGCTCCCTGGAGTACAGCAGTGGATCAACGAGGGCGTACAGTCGGGCGTTCCCACGCGACACAAGTGTGCCAAGCGCGAACCTTGGTTTCGAGTGGATCTGCTGGAGAAGCCCGACGCATTCGTCACGTCGACTCGGCTCGGCCCCCCGCTGCTGGTGCTCAACCGAACCACGTTCCGCTGCACGAACGCTCTTTACGCCGCGACTTGGAACGTTGAGTGCGACGTGCCGCCCGAGGTCGTGGCGGTCGGGTTCATGACCACCATCGTGGCTCTTTGGTCGGAGGTGCATGGGCGGCGGTACGGCGGCGGTGTCCTGAAGATCGACCTGACGACCCTGGGCAAGCTGCCCGTGCCGATCGTGTTGGAGGCTGCCAGCGCTTTCAGACCCGTGAACGAAACACTGCGCCGCGGGGACGAAGGGGCCGCTCGTTCCCTCGCTGATGATGCCGTTCTACGTGATGGGCTTGGGATGTCGCGCGCGGACATCACGTTGATGCGGGACGCGCTTACGGAACTGACCCGGCAGCGGGTGCCCAAGGGCGAGGAGTCCTGACATGGCCAGCTTCACGATCGACACCCACCTCTTCAGGGAACTCGGCGAGTTGCTGGTCGGGCGCGACTCCACGGCCCTTATCGAGCTGATCAAGAACTCCTACGATGCCGACGCGACCGAGGTCGTCGTGCTGGGTCAGCGGCTGAACGACCCCGACCGTGGCTTGATCGTCATCACCGACAACGGCTCCGGAATGACGCCCACCCAGTTTGAGCAGGGGTTCTTGCGCGTCGCGTCTCGGATGAAGGACGACGGAGAGCGCCTCTCTGGGCGGCTCAAGCGGCGGTACACCGGCGCGAAGGGAATCGGCCGCCTGGCCGCTCACAAGCTCGCTCGCCTGCTCGAGGTACAGAGCGTCAGCGACGCCGAGAACGATGGCAACGTAGCCGCGGTTCAGGCTCGGATCGACTGGGACGCCATCGAGCGCTTCGAGACCCTTGACCAAGTCGAGGGCAGCGACGCGGTCGTCGCGGAGCATGAGCCAGTACCGCGGACGGCGACGACGGGTACGGTTCTTCGTCTCTCACGCCTCCGACGCAAGTGGACGCCTGCGGAACGGGCCCGCTTCTTCGCTGAGGTCCAGTCGTTCGCCCCCCCGACCTTCCTCACGAAGCCTCTGCGGAAGTCGGTCGTGACCGAGCCCCTGCTCTTCGACGAGCCGCTCATTCGCCATGCCGAAGCGAACGGCCAGCAGTTCAGCGTCAGGCTGGAGGGGGAGTTTGCTGCCGGCGACGAGTACTGGCGGCTGATGGAGGAACACGCCGCTTGGGTGGTCGAGATTCGTTGTCGCCCTGGAGAGACCGTCAAGTATGCGGTCGCGCCGACGAAGCGCACCCTCAAGGAGTTGCCGGACGCGAGTGCCTACCAGGCGGAGATCGACCACCCCGCTCCGGAGACCGGCCCGTTCTTCGACGCGCGCATCTTCCTTCGTGTCGGAAAGATGGCCATCAAGGGGGACCAGCGGACGTGGGCGACCCGCTCAAGTGGCGTGCGCGTGTTCATGGAGGGTTTCCGCGTTCTCCCGTACGGAGAGCCTCAGAACGACTGGTTGCGTCTGGACGCGGACTACACGCGCCGCTCCCGAACCCTCGACACCCTGAAGAGCTGGGACCTTGATGATCTCGGACCCGTCGATGACCGGGACGCGGCCCTCACGTTCTTCCCGAACAACAACTACTTCGGCGGCGTGTTCCTGACGCACGAGTACGCCGCTAACCTCCGCATGCTGGTCAACCGCGAAGGCTTCATCCCCGAAGGCGGATACGATGACCTCACGGTCCTCGTGCGGACAGGGCTCGACCTGTGCACACGGGTGCACGCGGCGGCGGCGTACGGGAAGCGCAAAGCGCGAAGCGAGACGCGCAAGCAGGGCCAGGACAGCGTCGGCGGTGCCTCAGGTCCGACGAATCCGGGTCCGAAGCCAGCGCCAGAGCGCCCCTCCACCAGCCCGGCTTCGCTGAAGGTGAGCCTCGCAGGCGCCACCGAGGCGCTCGCGGCCGCTCGGGCCCACATGGTAGCCACCGCGACCGCGTCTCGCTCCGAAGAGGCGGCCGATCTCGCCGAAAAACTCGGTCATGCCATTGAGGAGATCCAGGCTCACGCGGGCTCAGCCGACGAGATGATCTCCGAGCAGTCGCTTCTTCGCGTGCTCGCATCGGTTGGAACCCAGATGTCTGCCTTCGTGCACGAGATCCGGGCGCTACTCGGTGCAAGCCAGGCAGTGGAGCACGCACTCGATGACCTCGCGTCGGACCCGGATCTGACGGGCGCCCAACGGCAGAAGATCAAGAAGGTCCTGCAGGCAACCGGGGACCTTCGGCGTGGGCTCGAACGCGAAGCGTCATACCTCACGGACATCGTGACACCGGACGCCCGTCGACGCCGATCGCGACAGAAGCTCGCCGAGCGCTTCGACGTGGCGAGTCGACTTCTCGCTCATACCGCCGAACGACGCGGCATCAGCATCGAGAGCAAGATTCCCGCGGACCTGAAGTCACCACCGATGTTCCCGGCCGAACTGACCGCGGTGTTCACGAACCTCCTCAGCAATGCCGTGAAGGCCGCGCGACCGAAGGGCCGAATACTCGCCTCGGCTCAGAGCGACGACGACGGTACGGTCCATGTGCTGATCCAGAACACGGGCACCGGTGTCGACCTGGCCCGCGCCGAGACATGGTTCAGCCCCTTCGAATCCACGACCGCCGAGGTCGACCCAGTGCTCGGGCAGGGCATGGGACTCGGCCTTCCGATCACGCGGCGGATGCTCGACGACTACGGCGCAGAGATCGCGTTTGTGTCACCCGACAGCGGCTTCGCGACCGCCATCAAGTTCACCTTCCCCGGAGACAGGTAGCGCCATGTCCGAGGACACCCTCCCGCACATCCTCATCGTCGACGATGAGGAGACCAGCCAGCACGAACTCGGACTCGATTCGCTCGCAGCAACACGAGCGCGGCACCCGAGGGACGTGGATCTCTCCGACCTCGAGTGGGCCGACCTTGTGCTGATGGACTTCATCATCAGCAACTGGGATGAGCGAGACGAACTGGAACAGGTTTCCCTCAGACCCCGGAACGGCTTGGCGCTGGCGGCGGTGCTCCGCGAGCACGCGGATGCCACAAACAACGGCGGTCACAGCTACACCGCGTTCGCCATCCACAGCGCCCACATCGGCGACATCTCGGCTCGCCTTCACACGACGAACCGGACGCCCTACGTCGTGGCACGCTTGAACAACTTGGAGTGGGCCTTCGACAAGGCGGACGCGGCAAGGTTCGCGAGGTCCGCCGCCCTCGCCGATGCGGTTCGCCACGTGTCTGCATTGTGGCCGGCCGTGGACGCGGGAGGCATCGGTGCCGCGACCGCGGATCTTCTGCAGCTCAGCGCGAATGCGACTTGGTCTGAGCGCGCCGCAGACGACGTCGTGCTCTGCCAGATCCCGCTCTCCGAGTTCTCGGCAGGCACCAACGGGCTACTGTTTCTGCGCTGGCTCCTTCACGGCATCATGCCGTACCCAACCTTCCTCCTGGCGATGCACTGGGTCGCCGCGCGCCTTCGAATCACCCCGGCGTCGTTGCGACAGGTGATGGAGGGTGAGTCCGATCTCGCCCGCGACTTGGCGGCCTGCAGGTACAACGGAGTGCTCGCTGCCTTCGACGGTCCTCGCTGGTGGCGCGCCGCCGTTGACCAGTACGTCTGGGACTTGCGGGCTGCGGGAGCGCGAGAGCCGGCGCAGTTCCACGCCGAGCTCAAGCGGCGAGCCGGTATCTCGCTCGAGCACGTCGCCGCTGTCTCCCCGGTCGTCTGCGTGGACAGGGAACTCAAGCCGGGCGATGTGCTGTGCGCGCTCGAGTCCGTGGTGCGTCTCGTTCCCGATCTTTGGCCAGCCTACGCCGACCCGGCCTACGCAGAGGTCGAGGTGGTGCGCGAGGACGCCGACCTGCGCTCGATCGTTCATCCCCTCGACCGGGGGCTCGTGCTGGCTCTGGACCAGGAGGAATGACCTGTTGGCCAACCTTCTGTTCCGACCAGCCGAACTGCTCAATGAGCTGTCGGCTCTGCAGGACCTTGCAGAGAGGTTCTTGGATCGAGCGTCACCCTACAACCTCAGGGAGCTGACCACCGAGATTCAGGGCCTGCAGGCGCGCGGTGGCACGTACACGCTCGAGATTCCTGATCTGCGCCCACTCAAGACGCGCGTGAGCCAGGGCGAGTTCGAGCCGCCGAACAAGAAGAAGTCTGCGCGGCGTGTCTACGGCTCGATCACGGGGATCTGGGAGGTCGAGGCGGCCAAGCACCCCATTCGAGACCCCGATCGGCCCCACAAGAAGGCCAAGCCGACGATGTTGATCGGGTTCACCGGCAAGGCCTCCACGGTGTTCGAGGTCAGGGACGAGGACTCCGAGGAAATCGTGGCGTGCTGGAAGATGGAGATCGGTGACGCGAACTCGCCGGGCTGCTTCTTCCACACCTTCGCATCCGCCGACCATGGTTTCCCGGTCCCGCGGCATCCGAACGTGTTCGCAACTCCGATGTCCGCGATTGGTTTTGCCCTCAGCGAGCTGTTCCAGGGGGGCTGGGAGGAGACGGTCTCGGGAACGAGCGATGCTCCCAACCGCTGGAGGTCGATCCAGACGAAGCGGTTCAAGGCCCTTCTCCGCTGGCAGATCGAGCAGGTGGACAAGACGACGTCGAGCCCGTGGTGCTCCTTGAAGGTCGCAAAGCCTGACAATGCGCTGTTCCTGTAGCCGCCGCCTCGTCGCAGCGTCTCGGCTCTCGCCCCCGCCGCTGGTTCACACGAGGCGCCCAGGGAACCCCCGCTCTCCCGGACCCCTTGTCAATGGCTGCCGAAAACCGCGGAAATCTGGCGCCGCCAACACTGGTCTTCTACCTTGTGCGTGGCGATCACCTTGACGTCTGGCGCGTGCTGCATGGGCAGCGCGACCTCGCGGTCTGGATGCGCGATCCCGACACGAATTGAGAAACCACTGGCCCATTCCGGATTCGCGGTCTTGCCGGCACCGGCTTCGTTCAACAGGCCCGCCTGGACAGAGACATGCGGTCTGAAAACGCACGGCTCGGAGGAGCGGCACAGGGCGCGCGGGCAGTGCTCCTGGCGAGAATGCAGCAATCGGGCGTCCGCGGGAATCTGTGTCGGTCAACGCGGGGCTGGGCGGCCCTCTCCGGCAGCCTGCATCGCCAGCCGGGCGACGAGGTGCGCGTGCGCACCAGCCGGTAGCGGAAAGTGCGTCGGGGCGCTGTGGGTGATGGACGGTTGGCCACGACCTGTCGCGGATTCACTCGCAGCCAGGCGACTCGGTACCGCGCCTGCCGTTGGGCACGGACTTCGGCGCCCCCACGAAGGTGACTTCACACCGCTGTCGTCCGGCCTCGGCCGGTTGCCTGCCTTCGTCACCGTAGAATACCGCCAGCCAGATCGTCAGACGATCGGGCGCCGTCCACTCGACGCGGTGGCGAC
>CALKVW010000013.1 GCA_938004785.1 uncultured Polyangiaceae bacterium | reverse complement strand
GACGCAGCCCACGCCGAGGCAGAGCAGCACGAGATCCTCACCTCGGATCGAGGTGAAGGCGAGCGCGACGCCGAGCGTGGCGAGCGCGCTCACCACGAGCGTGACGAGCGCGAGCGTGATGCCCGCGAGCATGCGTCGCGCAGGGACCCGGTGCTCGCCGCTGTAGCCGTAGTGGACACCCGTCGTGAGCGCGAGCCACCCCAGCGCGACGAGCGTGAGCGGCTCGAAGCCCGTGAGCGAGCTGCGCGTGACGAGCCCCATGGCCTTCGGACCGACGAGGATGCCGAGCAGCAGGAACTCCGTTCCGGACGGGAGCCCGAAGCCCCGGATCGCTCGGCCTCCGACCAGGATGCTGCCGAAGTAGGCGACGATCAGCAGCCCGGTGAGGACGAGGATCGGGCTCATCTGCGCCCGCCGGGCGGCGGCGAGCTCGGCCGCCCGCTCGCAGGAGGCGCGCCGCTCGCGCGATCGCCGACTGCCGAAGCCGGCTCGGCGAGCTCGAGGTCGAGCGGGGAGGCATGCACGAGTGGGCTCTTGCCATCGAGCGCCTCGAGCGCGGCGAGGTGCAGGCGGCTGCGCGCGTCGAGATCCTCGGTCACCACGCTGAGCGAGAAGTGCACGTCGTCACGCTCGATGCCCACCACCTCGGCGCGCGGGTCGAGCCCGATGGGCGCGATGACGCGCAGGAGCTGCTCGCGCAGCTCCGCGTTCGCGCGGCTACGCTCGACGCCGACCTGGATCGTGACGCGAGGCTCGGCGCCGATCACCCGGAGCGCCCTCGTGAGCCCCGAGAGGTGGGGGATGCGCGTCTCGGCGCCGTCGTCGTCGTCGAGCGTGATGTCGAGCAGGCTGACGTCGATGACCTTGCCCGCGTGCTCTCCGATCTCGACGTACTCGCCCGCCCTCACGCGCCGCCCGTAGACCACGACGATGCCCGTGATCGCGGTCGCGACGAGCGGCACGCAGCCGATCAGGATGGCGGCGAGCGCGACCATGCCCGCGCGAGCGAGCGTGCCGTCGGGGTGCCCGGTGAGCACCGGCGCGAGGAAGACGAAGGTGGTGAGCAGGAGCCCGGCGCGCACGAGCACGCTCGTCGGGCGCGCGAGGTCGGGCGGCATCCACGAGAGCGAGGTCGCGCCCTCGCGCACGCCGTCGAAGAAGATCCCGATGACCCGGAAGACGAGCGCGACGACCAGGACGGCGATGCCGACGACGACGGCGATCGGCAAGGTCGCCGCGAGGCGCGTCGCGAGGGAGACGAAGGGCTGGAGGATGTAGCCGTTGAGACGGTCGGTGTAGCCGCGCGTCGGCTCGAACAGCGAGAGCGCAGCGAGCAGCCAGAGGTAGACGATCGCGAACTGGCTCAGCCACTTGCCGACGCCGATCGACAGCGCCGCGAAGCTCTGCAGCGCCGCGGGGTTCATCACCTCGAGCGAGCGCACCTGGATCGCCGGCACGCGGTGCGGGTTGTCCTCGAGCCACTCGCTGGCCCGCTCGGCGAACTCGCCGACGCGCCGGAGCAGATAGAGCACGATCACCGCGAAGAAGACGATGAGCGAGACGTTGAAGATCTTGCTCGCGAGCGCGTGTCGCTCCCGCTCGGCGACGAGCGCTTCGCGGAGCTTCGCCGCGACGAGATCGCTGTGCACCTCGAGGGAGGCGTCGCCCGAGACGCGCGCGTCTGCCTGCGACAGCTGGACGATCGGCGTGCGGCCGAGGTACACGACCGCGTACTCGCCGCTGCGCTCGACGCGCACCTCCTCGGGCTTGGACTCCTCGAAGGCTTGCTTGAGCGCCTTGGTCGCCGCGAGCGCGCGCTCGGCGGCGGACTTGCCCCCGAGCGAGGTGCGCAGCGCGAAGGCCGCCGTGTCACCGACCCGCACGTCGGCCGGCTTCTCCTCGACGATCTCGGGCTTCGCCGGAGGCGTCGGCGCGGGCGGTGGCGTCGGCGCCGGGGCGGCGCTCGGTGCAGCCGACGCGCTCGCCGTCGCCGTGGGTTTGGGCTGCGGCCGAGGCGGGGGAGGCGGGGGCTCGGGCTCGACCGCGGCGCCGGTGCCGTCGGGCGGTGCGGAGGCGTCGGGCGAGCCGCTCGCACTCGGCGTGGCGCTCGCGGACGGTGCCGCGCTCGCCGAAGGCGCGCCCGAGCCGGAGGCTGCGGCGCTCGCCTTGGGCGGGGCGTTCGTCGGGGCGCTCGCCGTCGCGCGGGGGGCGGCAGGCGTTGCCGCGCTGCTCGTCGCGGTCGAGGCCGTCGGCGGGCGCTGCGCGGCGGCCTCCCCCGCCCACTGGAGCGCCGTGAACGAGCCGAGCACCTGGAGGAGGACGAGCGCCGTCACGGGGCGCTGGCGTACGGAGGTGCGGCGCTCGGGAACCGGCATGGATCAGCGCGACGCCGCCCCGGGCCGCGTCGACCGAGCGAGGCTACCACACGGAGCTGTGGTCCAAGCCCTGGCAACGAAGAAGCCCGAGGCGTCGAACGCCCCGGGCCTCTTCACTTCGCGGCCGTGCCGTCACTTCGCAGCCGTGCCGTCACTTCGCAAGCCGTGCTCAGGTCGTGAGGAAGATCGACTCGATCTCGTTCTTCACGTGCTCTTCGGTCTGCTCGCGCGCGATCGCGATCTCCTTCACGATCAGCGAGCGCGCCTCGTCGAGCATGCGACGCTCGCCGAAGCTGAGCTGCTTGTCCGTCTTCAGGCGGTAGAGATCGCGCAAGACCTCCGCGACGTCGTAGATGCTGCCGGTCTTGATCTTGTCCATGAAGCCGCGATAGCGGCGGTTCCAGGTCTGCTTGTCGAAGGCGATCGTGCGCTCCCGCAGGATGTCGAAGACCTCCTGGATCTCCTGCTCGCTGATGAGCTGCCGCAGACCGACCGCGCTCGTATTGCCGACCGGCACGCGGATCTTGCTGTTGTTCGCGAGCAGCCGCAGCACGTAGAAGCGCTGGCGGTTGCCGCCGATGTCGAGCTCCTCGAGCGCGATCACCTCCGCCACGCCGCCGCGCGGATAGACGGCCTTGTCGCCGACCTTGAACTCGGCCCCGGGAGGTGCCGCCACGGGTTCCGCCACCTCGTTGGCGGCGTGGTGAACGGGCGCAGCAGGCGCCGGGGCGCTCGCGGCCTTGGCCGAGACCTCGGCCTCGCGCGCGGGCGCCGCGACGGCTGCCACCGACGTCGTCGAGCTGAGCTCGGGAGCCTTCTTCGAAACGCCGGGCTTCTCCCCGGGCGGCGCGGACTTCGCCGCGCTCGCCGGCGGCGTAGCGGCCTTGCTCGGCGCAGTGGCCTTGCTCGGCGCAGCGGCCTTGCTCGGCGCAGCGGCCTTGCTCGGCGCAGCGGCCTTGCTCGCCACCGCGGGCTGGGCCGCGGCCTTGCCCTTCGAGGGGGTGGTCGCGCTCACCTTCGCCGCGACCTTGGCCGCGGTGCCCTTGCCCCCGGCGGGCTTGGCCGCCGCCGACTTGGAGCCGGCCGGAGCAGGCTTGGCACCCCCCCGTGAAGAGGACTTCGTCGTCGAGACCGAGGGCTTCGCCTTCGACTTGGATGCCACCTTGGCTCCGCTGGATGCCGCCGCCTTCTTCGTTGCCACGTCCGCTCCCACTCGTTCCAAATCAAGGACCACGTTGTGTTCTCCCAGAAGGGCGAGAACCGGGCTCATCCTTCGTTTTGCACCGGCTTCGTCGACCCCGGCCGAGGCGCCGAGCTCGAGGGCTTCGACCTCGCAGCAGGCGCGATGCGTCTGGCTGCTTTGCGCTGGGCCGACCACCCGCGTCTGCGCGGGCCGTGTCGGCGAGAGGTCTGGCTCTTCCCAACAGGAAAGCCCCTGTGCCGATGCGCACGGGGCTGGACCGGAAAACGCCCTGGCTAGCCAAACTGCCGCGCCGCCGGTGTAGTGGCGCGCCTAGCTGCCGGAGGGCCATGTGTCGCGCTGTCTGCTGCGTGGCGCCGTGTCTCGAACGCTGCCGTGGCCTGCCGAGCACGCTCACCTGCAAAGCATCGTGCCTCTGCGAAGCATCGTGCCTTGCTCTGCGCTCCGCCTTCCGGAGCTCGAGTTGCGGAGCGCACAATCAGCGCCCAACGCGCGCACTGTACTTTCTTGGCATACCTGTGTCAACGGAGCCTGGGACCGAGCCTCGGTTCCGCCTGCCAGGGGGCGCGGCATGGACCTCTCGACCCGGACGCACGCGCACACCCGCGCTCGGCCGCGAAGCTCAGGCCTCTCTGGCGAGCGACTCGGCCACGCCCCAGCGCACGCCACGGTCGGAGATCAGCAGGGAGCGCGCCTCGGACGCACGAGCGACGGCGAGCGCGATACGCGCCCCAGCGACGATCACGTCGGCGCGCTTCGGCGAGAGCCCAGGGAGCTTCGTGCGCTCGGCGAGCGGGAGCGACGCGAGGCGCTCGGTGACGGCCTCGAGCTCGGCGAGCCCGAGCTCGAGGCCGTGCACCCGCTCTGCGTCGTAGGGGTCGATCGCGGCGGCGATCGCGCCCAGCGTCGTCACGGTGCCGGCGACACCCACGAGCCGAGCGCCGTCGATGCGAGGAGCCAGCTCGAGCGCAGCCTCGACGTCGGCGTCGATGGCCGCGAGCTCCTCGCGCCTCGGTGGATCGTGGCGCACGTGCCGCTCGGTCAGCCGTACGCTGCCGATGTCCAAGCTCCTGGCGGCCTCGAGCTCGGCCTGGCCCCTACGCCCGCGCACGATCTCCGTCGAGCCGCCGCCGATGTCGAACACCGCGGCGCGCTCGCCCTGCGCGATGGGTAGACCCGAGAGCCCGCCCACGAAGCTGAGACGCGCCTCCTCGTCCCCCGAGATCACCTCCGGCTCGAAGCCGAGCAGCAGGGCGGCACGCTCCCGGAAGGCCTGACCACCACGCGCGTCGCGCATCGCGCTCGTGCCGACCGCGCGCGCCCGCTGCACACCCCAGGCGCGGAGATCCTCCCCGTAACCAGCGAGGCAGTCGAGTGTGCGCTCGACCGCGTCGGCCGCGAGCTCGCGCGTCCGGTCCACGCCCTGGCCCAGCCGCGTGATCGTGGCTCGTTCGAGCAGCGGTACGAGCTCGTCGCCGCGGCGCTCCGCGACGAGCAGCAGCACCGAGTTGGTGCCGATGTCGATCGCGCCGACGCGGCGTTCGCCTCCTGTCGTGAGGCTCGGAGTCGCTCGGCTCGGAGTCGGTTTCATGGGGAGCACACCCGTGGGCACCCGCGAGGCCGCACCTGCGACGGCCTCACTTCACCAGCGACTTGAGGTCGATCATCTCCTCGACGTTCGGCATGACGGCGAGCTCCACGCGGCGGTTCTGCTTGCGGCCCTCCGGCGTCGCGTTCGACTGGATGGGGTCGGTGTCGCCGTAGCCCGCGGCCGACCAGTTGGGCGCAGGCAGCCCGCCGCCGCCCTTGGTGACGTCGGCCGTGAGGTAGACGAGCACCTCGCGAGCGCGCATCGCGCTGAGGCCCCAGTTGTCCTTGTAGGCGCCACCGGTGAGGGGCTGGTCGTCGGTGTGGCCCGTGACCTGGTAGGTGCGCGAGCGCAGGCCCGGGTCGTTGCGCACGACCTCGGCGACCTTCACGAGGATGTCGCGCCCCTCCTTCTTGAGGGTGTCGCGCCCCGAGTCGAAGAGCACGTCGCCCGGGAGCTGGATGACGATGCGGTTCTTGCGGATCTGGACCTGCAGGCCGAACTTGGTGAGCTCGTCGAGCTTCTGCTTCAAGAGCTCGAAGCGCTTGCGCACGGCCTCGAGCTGCTCGGCGCGGCGTTTGTAGTCCTCGAGGGCGCGCGCCTGCTGCTCCATGGTCGCGTTGAGGTTCGACAGGTCGACGCCCGCTGCGCGGAGCTGCTCGCGCAGCTGCTCGACCCTGGCGTTGGCGTCGGAGAGCTCCTCGGAGGCCTTTCGGCTCGCGGCCTCTTCGGCGGCGAGCTTCGCCTTGAGCGAGGCGATCTCCTGGAGCTTCGCGTCGTACTCGTCTTGCGGCACGCCGCAGCCGGGGGCGAAGAGGCCCAGAGCGAGTGCGGTGACGAGAGCCAGACCCGTCGGACGGACGATCCTCAACATGCGTTCCTCCTGCGCGCGGGCGGGTGGTCCCGAGGGGGCCTCGCGCCACCCCGCGTCGGCCGTGACGCTACGTCGTGCCCCGCAGCTCGACAAGTGGCCTCTCCGAAGGGCGCGCAGGGCGAGGTGCGGGCTTCGGCGGCCCGCGTGATTCCGCTGGCAACCGAACTTCGCCATCGGGCGCTTCATGCTTGCTCCAGCAACGAGATCGTGCTTGGCGAGACGCCGGCCTCTGAGCCTCCGTTCACCGTGCGCAAGCCTTGCGACGCCGCTCGGGCGCGCTCGGCCGAGGCCGTCGCACCGAAAACCGCATCGAACCAGCCTGGATCGTGCGTTGACCGGGGGGGTAGGGCGAGCGCAAGAAAAAAACACAGCTTGAAAATATTTTCTTGACCATGCCCATGCGTGGCAATATGTGTCGTGCAACATCTGTTGCTTCGCGTGCCGGAACAACAGTTCAGGCGCCGGTCGCCCTGGTGGCGAACGGCGCAGGAGGAGGAGCGAAGGTCGCTCCAAGGCGCGCGAGGCGGGCACTCAGGAGGACGCAGATGGCTGCCAAGAAGACTGCGAAGAAGGCCGCGAAGAAGGTCACCAAGACGGCGAAGAAGCCGGCTGCCGGCAAGGCGCCGAAGGTCGCCAAGGCGAAGAAGGCTGCCCCGAAGAAGGCGGCTGCCAAGAAGGCCGCCCCGAAGAAGGCGGCTGCCAAGAAGGCTGCCCCGAAGCGCGCTGCCAAGAAGGCCGCCCCGAAGAAGGCGGCTGCCAAGAAGGCCGCCCCGAAGAAGGCCGCCCCGAAGAAGGCTGCCAAGCGCAAGGCCGCGCCGCGCAAGGCGAAGGCCGCGCCGGCCCCAGCGGCGCCTGCGCCTGCTGCGGCCTCGCACGACGAGTCCGAATGAATCGCTCCAGTCGCGGTGAAGCTGCCTCCAGGGCTGCTTCCTGAAGGCACGGCTTACCGACACCGGCATTGGTTCGCCGCGGCTGGCGCGTACGGGACTCTTCCGTCGAGCTGGAGAGCGCCTCGGGCTCTCCGGGATCATCTACGGGGGCATCGAAAGTGACTCCACCGAGCCTGGCTCGGGTTGGGGGTCACTTTTCGTGCTTTGTGTCGCCCCGTGGGCGGGCCCCCGCGCTGCTCCCACCGCCACGATTCATGGAGGGCGCAGGCCGGAGCGCCTCCCGACGTAGCGCGCCGTGCAGCGGCGCCCCGTGCAGCGGCGCCTCGTGCCGCAGCGCCCCGTGCCGCAGCGCTCGGATCACGCCTCGGGTTTCGAGGGGTCGCCGAGGTAGAGGCGGAGGGCGCGCGCGGCGTCGCGTTTGTCGAAGGGCAGGTCGCGCAGCTCGTCGCGCTGCGAGATGCGCTCGAAGAGCTCCGAGAGGAACGTGAAGAAGGCCTCCGACTCCTCGACGGCAGAGCTCAAGCGAGCGGGGTCGAGCAGGTCGGTCTCCTCGAGACCCGCGATCGCCTCCATGAAGGCGTCGACGCGCGGGTAGTCGCCGACGCGCAGCAGGGGGTAGCCCATGGCGCGGAAGTAGCCGAGGAACTCGCGCACGAACGCGAAGCTCTGCAGCTTGCTCCAGCGGTCGATCGCCGGATCGGCGTGGCGCGCCTTGTGCGCGAAGGCGCGCACGATCTGGGCGAACATCCACACGTCGCGGCGCAGCCGGTCACTGGCTGCGCGCCTCGCGGCCGCGTCGTCGAAGACGTGCACCTCCTCGGCCTTCGCGCCGAGCGACTTGCCCAGGAAGAGGATCGCGTTCTGGAGCGCAGGGCGGAGGTTCTTCACGACCTCACGCAGCTTCGCGCGCAGCTCGGCCTCGCTGGTCTCTTGGTCGACGCTGGGAAGGTCGTGCTCGAAGGTGCGGCGCATCTCCAGCCGCAAGTTCGACGCCACGCCGGTGAGCGCGCCTTTGATGGCGACGAGGCGCGCGCCCTCCCGGCGGAGCTCGTCGTAGCGTGGGGCGATCTCCACCGCGGGCACCGAGAGCAGGTCGCGCGAGTAGCCCTCGGCCAGCAGGTCCCCGGACTTCTGGCGCAGGTAGCCGGAGAGCGCCCGGGCGTCGCTCCGGAGTACGCCCAGCACGAGGTAGGCCCGACCGCCGACGCGCCGCTCGGAGTGATCGCCTGCGAGCGTCTCGAGCAGCCGCAGGTAGCGCAGCATGCGGAAGAGGGAGAGGAAGCAGAGGGCCACGAGGCGATGCGCCTGCTCGCCTTGCACGGCGTGGATGAGCTCGAGCACCTGCGCAGACGGGATGCGGTCGAACTCGGGACGGAACTCGAGCGCCGCGAGCGGGTTGAAGAACTGGCTCTGCGCCGTCTCGCGCATGACCGACGCGAGCGTCGAGTAGAAGAGGCGGTAGTTCACCCGAGGCAGGCGCAAGAGCCCGTTCATCACCTCGACGAGGTTGGTGAGCCCGTGACGCATGACGAGCAGGCTGTCCTCGGGGGTCACCTGGCTCGCGACCGTGCTGCGCAGCAGGCGCGATCGGGCGGCGTCCTCGGGCAGCACCGTCTCGAGGTAGCGCTGGAAGACGAAGCTGCGATCACGCTCGCCGAGCAAGGCGCGGGCGAGGTGCACGATGCGCAGCACGCCGTCGCGCGCCTCGCGCAGGTGGTCGCGGAAGTCGAGCGACACGACGGTGCGACGCCCCACGGCGCCCGGGTGGTTGCGTGGGTTGGCGAAGCAGGCGATCCCCTTGAGCAGGATCTCCAGCTCGAAGAGCAGCTCCTCTTTGCGCTCGGCGGCGAGCGAGGCGAACCACTGGTCGCGGAGCTGCTGCTGATCGCCCCTCAGGCCACGCGTCTCGTGCAAGAGCGCGGCGTAGGCGGTGGCTGCCTGGGCGCTGGCCGCGGGCATCCTGGGGCGCGCTGAGGTCATGGCGCCTCGGTCCGGGTCAGCGCCGGGCCTTGAACTGGAAGCGGTGGTTGTAGGTCGTGAGCTTGCCGCTCGGAGAAGGAGGGAAGTCGATGCGCTCGGCGACCTCGCGCATGCAGCCCTCCACGGCGCCGTCGACCAGCTCCGTCTCGTCGGGTTTGAAGCCGGCCTTCGCGAGCTTGCCGGTCGGCTCGAGCTCGAGCGAGAGCGTGACCTTCACCTCGCGCCCGGGGTTGTTGCGCCCCCACAGATCGAAGCAGCAGCGGAAGCGGCTGCGGTGTTGCTGCACCCGCTCGAGGATCGACGCGAGCCTGTCGCTCGATCCCGCGTCGCCCGCCGTGGTGGCGTTGTTCATCGGCACGCCGCCGTCGGGAGGGTCGTTCGTGATGTCGACCGCGAGGTCGAGGCAGGCGCCGCTCGACGAGGGGGCGGCTTGCGCAGCGCTGCCGGCCGGTGCCCCGGTGGCGCTGCCCTGGGGAGCGCCCGCCGACACGGCTCCTTCGCTCGGAGGCGGTGCGGTGTCGCCGGTGCTGGTGGCGCCGTCGCTCGGGGGAGCGGTGGCGGTGGACGAGGACGAGCCGCCGGGCGCGCAGGCGGCGGCGACGAGCAGGGCGGTCGCGACCGCGGTGAAGGTCGCTTCAGCGATCAGCTTGGAGCGCGAGCGCATGCCTCGCCCTACCACGACCGCGGTCCGGCGTACTGCTCCGCGGGGCGCCGCGCGCGCCGGGGCGGACCGAGGCCGGCACCCGCCGAGCGCGAGGCCTGGCGACCCGACGGTGGGTGGAGTACGAGCCCGACATGGCTCGCCACGCACGCCCGCCTCGCGCTCGCAGCGCCTCGGCGGAGGGCGCGTCGCGCGCCCCCTGGAGCCTCGTGTCGGTCGCCCTGCTAGCCCTGTCGGCAGCGTGTGGGAACGCCGCACGCGCACAGACCTGCGGCGAGATCCCCGAGGGCGGCTGCCCCATCGGTCGCGGGGGCAGCTGCGACGACCAGCTCTGCGCTGCGCTCTACGACTGCGTCGATGGGCGCTGGACCGAGGTGGAGGACTGCGATCGCGTGCTGGGCTCCGGCGGCTCTGGCGCCGGCGGCGAGGGCGGCGGGTGTCAGGCGGTGGACATCGATCGCACCGGTGAGCGCTTCGGTTGCACGCCGGGGCTGCTCGAGCCGGACTGTCCGGTCGCCGCGGCGGAGGTCTGCGACCCGTGCTCGACCGGCTGCGTCGACTTCTGGATGTGCACCGACGAAGGCTGGGAGTCGGTCGGCTACTGCGACGAGAGCGGCGTGTTCATGCTCGACGGGGCCGGGGGGTGAGGCCCCGCTCCCGTGTGCGCGGAGAGCCGCCGGAGGGCCCGCCGTGGGACGTGCCGATGGCCGAGGCGGAGCTCGCCTTCGTCGATCTCGAGATGACCGGGCTCGACCCGGAGCTCGACCGGGTCGTGGAGGTCTGCGTCGAGCGCGTCGTCGGCGGAGAGGTCGTCGCGCGGCTCTCGAGCCTCGTGCGCCCCGACGACGGGCGCGTCGGGTCGGAGCACATCCATGGAATCCAACCCGAGATGCTCGCGTCGGCGCCGGCCTTCGCCGAGCTCGCCGACGAGGTGCTCCGCGTCTTGCGAGGCGCGATCGTCGTGGCTCATGGCGCGAGCTGGGACGTCGCGTTCCTCGAGGCGGAGCTCGCGCGCACCGGGCATGCGCACACGATCCCATTCTCGCTCGACACCTTGACGCTCTCACGGCGCAGCTTCGGCTTCCGGAGCCACTCGCTCGCTTCGCTCGCGCGGGAGCTCTCGCTCGACGCACCTCGCGCCCACCGCGCCGACGCCGACGTGCGGGTCTTGCGGCAGGTCTTCGACGCGGTCGTGCGCGAGCTCGGCGCGGCCACACCCCGCGATCTCTGGCACGTGAAGCTCGGCGCAGGCTACGCGCGACCCGCGGTCATGGAGGTGATCGAGGCGGCGCGGCTCAGCGGTCAGCCCGTCGCGTTGCGCTACCGCCCCTCGGGGCGCGGCCCGCAGGAAATGTCCTTCGTCGTGACGGCGGTCGCGAGGGATCTCGATCCTCCGAGGGTCCACGGCTACCAGCTGCCGAGCCGCAGCCGCAGGGAGCTGCGCGCCGACCGCATCTTGGGTGCCCGGCTCGACACCCCGCCCGGCGCGAGCTAGCCGCGCCCGGCGAGGTTCCGCTCGTTTCCCGAGCGCATCTCGGTTACGAGGCGCCTGGGCCGCATGGGCCCAGCGGGGCGTGATCTCGCCCCTCGCAGAACGGCGTCGCCCGCTGCCGGCCAAGCACCGGGGCGGGCCATCGAACCCCACCGAGGCCACCCCGTCGTGCGTCACCGCGTCGCTTCCACCCACCGCCCCAGCTCGCCGACCTCCCTGCTCCTCGGTGCCGCGCTCGCGGCGCTGCCCGCTGCGCCGTGTGCCTCCGCGCCGAGCCTCGGCACGCTGGGCCTCGGCACGCTGGGCCTGCTGGCGCTCGGCTGCGGCCCCACGGTCGCTGCCGGCACGGTGCGCTCGCCCGTGGCCGACAAGTGGCTGCTGCGCGCCCGCGAGGACTTCGGCGCGGCGCGGGTCGACGCGGCTCACGAGGCGATCCAGAAGGCGCTCGCGCTCTCACCGAGCGACCCCGAGGTGCGCGTGCTCGCGGCGCGGATCGCGCTCGCCCGCCTCGAGTACGACGAGGCCCTGCGCATGCTGAACCAGCTGCCCGGGTCGGAGGCCATGGGCCTGCGTGGTCGCGCGCACTGGTACCGCGGGGATCTCTCCGCCGCCGCCGACGAGCTCGAGGAGATGCTCAACGACCCGGAGGTGCGCGACGAGTGGGCCAAGGAGGTCGCGGGCCTCGCGCGCCGAGGCGAGGGGCGCACGCCCTTCTCGATCTCGGGCTCGCTGCTCGCCACCGTGGAGATGGCGCACGTGAGCCCGGTCGTGCCCTACCTCGTGGTGCCGGTCGAGATCGACGGAGAGCAGGGCCTCGCGATGCTCTCGACCGGCATGGCGGAGGTCGTGGTCGACAGCGCGACGCGCGCCGAGCCCTCGTGGATCTCGCTTCGCTTCGACGAGCGCTTCGAGGTCGGCGACGTGCCGGCCCTGGTGCAAGACCTGTCGGGCATCTCCCGCGAGCTCAACGTGCCCATCAAGGCGCTGCTCGGCGTGAACCTGCTCCGGCACCTGAACGTGACGATCGATCACTACGGTCGGCAATTCGTCGTGCGCTCCTACCCGGCGCCGGCGCCGCCGCACGCCACGCGCGTCGACCTCCACTACGCGCGCGGCGGCGGCATGCTGCTCGACGCCCAGCTCGGAGCCACCGAGGCGGCGCGTGCGGCGCTCTTCGTCGACAGCTCCCTGCGCTTCCCCATGGCTCTCGACGACGCTGGCTGGCGAAAGGCGGGCGTCGAACCCGCCGAGCTGCGCGTCGTCCCCGGCGACCCGGAGCAGCGCCTCCGCGAGGGGCTCGTGCCGTCCGTGAAGCTCGGCGCCTTCGACCTGAAGCGGGTGCCCGCCGTGTCCGGGGCCGGGGTCGACACGCTCGAGCAGGGGCTTCAGCTCGATATCGACGGCATCCTCGGCGCGCCGGTGCTCGCGGCCTACCGCATCACGCTCTCCGATGGCGGTCGCATGATGTGGCTCGAAGACGAGACCTCGCTGCGCATGATGTTCGGCGATCTCGCGCCGGCGCCCGGCGACGAGACCGAGGGGCCCGCGGGCCCCGCCGAGGCGCAGCCGTGAGCGTCTCGATCGCCGTCTACGCGGGCAGCTTCGATCCGGTCACGCTCGGGCACCTCGATCTCATCGAGCGTGCGAGCCAGCTCTTCCAGAGCGTGCGCGTCGCGATCGGCATCCACCCCACACGTCACCCCCTCTTCACGGTCGACGAGCGCGTCGCGCTGCTCGAGGAGGTCACGCGCCACCTCACGAACGTGCGCATCGAGCGCTTCGACGGGCTGCTCATCCAGTACTGTCGCGCAGTCGGCGCGCGCGTCATCGTGCGAGGCCTGCGTGCCGCGACGGACTTCGAGTACGAGCTGCAGATCGCCCACGCGAACGCCGACATGGAGCCGACGGTCGACACGGTCTTCCTGCCGACCCGTGCGAACTACGGCTTCGTCTCCGCCTCGCTGGTGCGTGAGATCGCGAGCCACGGCGGCGACGTCAGCCACTACGCGCCGGAGCCCGTGCGCGAGGCGCTGCGCAAGAAGTTCCCTCGCCCCTGAGCTCCGCCGCGCCGTGCGCGGCGCTTCGCCCTGCGCGGCGCTTCGCCCTGCGCGGCGCTTCGCCCTGCGCGGCGCTTCGCTCCGAGCTCAGCGAGCCCCGGCGCCCACGGCCCCCGCGGCCTCGAGCAGCTCCTCGCCCGCGCGACCGAGACCCTCCCAGCTGGACCAGGGCGTCGGCATGAAGAGCAGCCCGAAGAACGCCAGGGTGGCGATCGCGACGACGCGTCGAGTGGGGCTGAGCTCGCCCGGGTCGGTCGGTGGGTGGTTCTCGCCGCCCGCGAGCCTCCGCATGAGCGCGAGCAAGCCGAACCACACGAGCCAGAAGGTCGAGTTCCCGACGGCGCCGCCGAGCGCCTCGGAGTGACCCGCCCAGAGGTGCGGCCCCACGAAGCGCACGAGGTTGTAGAGCGCGACGAGCAAGAGCGACAGGTGAGCGAAGCGCGCGTAGCGGTTCTGGCGCGGGCCGAAGAGCGCGTAGGCGACGTGACCACCGTCGAGCTGACCCACGGGCACGAGGTTGAGCATCGTGACGAGCAGGCCCGTCCAGCCGGCGAGCGCCGTCGGGCTGAGCGTGAGGTCGTGGCCCTCGGGGATCGGCCCGGCGAAGACGCGCTTCATCGCGAGGTAGAGCAGGCTCTGTCCCTCGAGCAGGTAGGGGCGGGAGAGTGGCTCGACGACGGACGCGTGGATGCCGATCGCGAGCACGGGCAGCGCGACCACCAGACCTGCGAGCGGTCCCGAGGCCCCGATGTCGAGCAGCGCGTCGCGCGAGCGGATGCGACCGCGCATGGCGATGACCGCGCCCATCGTGCCGAAGGGGCTCAGGAACGGAGCGGGGATGAAGTAGGGCAGGGAGGCCTCGACGCGGTGGATGCGCGCGGCGACGAAGTGCCCCAGCTCGTGCACGAGCAGGATCGTCAGCAGCGGGAGCGCGAACGGCCAACCGGCCAGCGCACCGAGCACCCAGGCCGTCCACGGTCCGTCGACGGGCAAGCTGCGACACCACAGCCCGCCCGCGAAGAAGACGCTGAACACCGTGAGCGCGAAGAGCAGGGCGGCGCGCAGGTAGCGCGGCGACGACTCGGCCTCGTGCTCGTCGTCCGTGCTCGCAGGAGGCTCGGAGGGCGTGCGGGGCTCGGCGCTGGCCGGGGGCGGGCGATCCATCGCCACCTCCGCTTACACCAAGGGGGCGTCGTCGTGGTGGACGACGGCCGCGAAGGTCGCGGACGCGGCCAACGGGGCGCTGCACTATGCTCCGCGCGATGTCCGGGCCACACGCGCTCTACCGAGGGCGCTTCGCACCTTCGCCGACGGGGCAGCTGCACCTCGGGGGAGCGGTCACGGCGTCGTTCGCCCACGCGGCAGCGCGTCGCGCCGCCGGGCGCCTGGTCCTGCGCGTCGACGACCTCGACCACGCGCGCGTCGTGCCAGGCTCGGAGCGGAGCATCGAACACGACCTCGCTTGGCTGGGCCTCGGCTTCGACGAGCGGCCGGGCTCGGAGGGCACCGCCGGACCCTGCCGTCAGTCGGAGCGGCTCGACCGCTACGCCGCCGCGGTCGCCGCGCTCGCCGAACGAGGCCTCACCTACCACTGCGACTGCTCCCGCGCCGAGATCGCCCGTGTGGCGAGCGCTCCTCACGCTGGCGAGGAGGGCCCTCGTTACCCCGGGACTTGCCGCGCCTTCGGCATGCGTCAGCGCGTGTTCAAGCGACCCCCGGCGCTCAGGCTCGCGATCCCCGAGGCGAGCCGGGTCCGCTACGTCGACGCAGTGCGCGGGTCCGTCGAGGTCGACGTCCACGCTCAGGCCGGGGACTTCGTCCTGCGCCGCGGTGACGGTGTCTACGCCTACCACCTCGCCTGCGCGCTCGACGACTTCGCGATGGGCATCACCGAGGTCGTGCGTGGCGCGGACCTCGAGCCGAGCGCCGCGCTGCAGGTCCTCTTGATCGAGCTCCTCGGAGGGCGCGCGCCGCGCTACGTCCACGTGCCCTTGCTCGTCGGCGACGACGGCGCTCGGCTCGCGAAGCGCGCGCAGGGCTCCACCGTCGCCGAGCTGCGCGCGCGTGGCCTGGGCGCCGAGCCGATCGTGCGTGCGCTCTCCGCGGCCTACGGTCACGCGCTGCCCGCGTCCAGCAGAGCCCTCGATGCGCTCGCCGAGTTGTGGGATCCTCGGCGCTTGCCGACCGAACCGGTCACCCTGGGCGCCGTGCTCGCGGAGCTGCCATGACGCCTCACGCTCCTTCGGCGGACGAGCTCGTCGGCGTCGAGCTCGGCGGGCGCTACCGCCTGCTCCAGGTGCTCGGCAGCGGTGGCATCGGCCACGTCTACCTCGCGCAGCCGCTCGACGCCGAGGGGCAGCCGACGGTGGCGGTGAAGGTCCTGCGCACCGAGCTCGCGCATCAGCGCGAGGCGGTCGCGCGCTTCGAGCGTGAGGCGCTCGCCGCGTCTCGGATCCGACACGAGAACGTGATCGAGGTCCACGGCCCCTCCGGGGTGCACGAGGGCCTGCGCTACTTCGCGATGCGCCTCTTGGTGGGCATCGATCTCGCGGATCTGCTCGCCACCTCGTCCCGCCTCGCCCCTGGGCGCGCGGTGCGCATCGCCCTGGGCGCGGCCGCCGGCCTCGCCGCCTCCCACGCGGCCGGCGTGATCCACCGCGACGTGAAGCCCGAGAACATCTTCCTCGAGCATCGACCCGACGGTCAGGAGCGCCCCCGCGTGCTCGACTTCGGCTCCGCCTTCCTCGTCGGCGACGCGACGCTCGCCCCGGTCGAGCGCATCACCACGCGCGCGAGCGTCGTGGGCACGCCCGGTTACCTCTCACCCGAGCAAGCCGAGGGCGTGCTCGCGCACCCAGCCGCCGACGTCTACGCGCTCGCCGTCACGCTCTACGAGATGCTCACCGGCGCGCCGCCTTATCGGGGCAGCTCGTGGCTCGAGCTGCTGCACCTGCACGCGAGTGAGCCGATCCCCGAGCTGCGCTTCGTCTCCAGCGACCTCGGCTCGGTCCTCGTGCAGGCCATGGCGAAGCGCCCCGAGGAGCGCTTCCGCAGCGTGGAGGCCTTCGCGCGGGCGCTCGCGGGCGTGCCCGAGGCCCGGTCGCGCTGAGGGCGCGCGGGGGCTCGGCAGGCCTGCACGGCCCACATTCCTCGGGCGGCCGAGGCCCGCATCTGCTATTCCGGTCAGCACGGGCCCGGAGGCCGGACGCGTCGCTGAACCGCTGAGCAGTTCGGCGCCGCGCGTGCCACGCGCTGCCCCGCCAACTTCGATGCCTCCCCGTGATCTCCCCGAACCGCCCCCCGACGGCTCCAGCAGCCGTCCCGACGGCGGGCGGGCTCGACGAAAGACCCGCAGCACCCAGCCTCCCGAGGGCGCCCATCCCAAGCCCGTCGAGGCCGCCAGCGTGCCGCCGATCGACGACGTAGCTGGGCAGGCACCGGCTCCGCCGCGTTCACGCCGCACCGGTCGATCGAGCCCGGCGGCCCAGGCGCCGGAGCCTCCCATCGCGGAGACCCCGCCCGCGCCGCCTCGCTCGCGCGCGCGCGCGGCGTCGAGCGCCGCCGCCAGCCCGGCGCCGTCGCCCGCCCCCGCGGCTGCGGCGGCACTCGAGGGGTCGCGAGCCAGCGAGCGCTCCGCGCCGATCGAGCCCGAAGAGTTCCTCGGTGCCGAGCCCTCCAAGCGCCGCCGGGCGAGCCGCGCGTCTCGCTCCACGGCGAGCGCCGCGCGCGAGCTCGCTCCAAGCGACGTCGCTTCTCTCGACCGCGGCCTCGAGCTCGGCGCCCGGGGCGCCGGCGACGACGATCTTCCGCTCCCTCGCGTCGAGGCCACTCCGTTCGATGCCGCCAGCGTGCTCGACGCCCCCCGCGGCTACTCCGGGAGGGAGGGCCGTGGCCGAGCCGGGTCGGGGCATGCGACCCACGCTCCCGCGCAGCAAGCTCACCCGGCGGGTGGGCGCTCCGCCGAGCGTCGAGGGCAGCCAGGCGAGGGCTCCGAGTACGACCGCTCGACGGTGCGTCACGCGTCGGTGCGGCGAGCCGTCCCGCTCGACGAAGAGCGCATCGACCCGGACGTGCAGAAGGTCGTGCGCAGGCTCGTGCGAGCCGGCTACGAGGCCTACCTCGTCGGCGGTTGCGTGCGCGACCTCCTGCTCGAGCGCACCCCGAAGGATTTCGACGTCGCGACCAGCGCGCGGCCCGAGCAGGTGCGCGAGCTGTTCCGCAACTCGCGCGTCATCGGCCGACGCTTTCGCCTCGTCCACGTGCTCTTCCAGGGCGGCAAGGTGATCGAGGTCGCGACCTTCCGCCGCAAGCCCCACGAAGAAGACGCGAGCTCGCCTGCGCACGACGACGATCCGCTCGCCGAGGCCTCGAACCTGCTCATCCGCAGCGACAACGTCTTCGGCGAGGCCGACGAAGACGCACGCCGCCGCGACTTCACGATCAACGGCCTGTTCTACGACCTCGAGTCGCAGGAGATCCTCGACTGGGTCGGCGGGCTCGACGACGTGCGCGACCGTGTGGTCGACACCATCGGCGATCCGGTCGTGCGCTTCCGCGAGGATCCGGTGCGCATCCTGCGTGCGCTCAAGTTCGCGGGCAGGCTCGACCTCGGCATCCGCCCGGCCACCTACGACGCGATGGTCCACTGTCGCGACGCGCTCGAGCTCGCCGCGCGGCCACGCCTCGCCGAAGAGGTGCTGAGGCTGCTGCGCGGTGGTGAGGCGCGTCGGACGCTCTTCCTCGCATGGGAGAGCGGGATCCTCGCCGTGCTCCTGCCCGAGCTGTCGGCGCTGCTCGACGACAACTTCTCCGAGCCGGCGCACTCGGCCGCGCGCCCTGGCCGCATCTCGGCGCGCAGCGCGGGCGACCGGGTCTTCCGGCTCATGGAGTACGTCGACCAGCGCTCGGACGACGGCGCTCCGCTCGACGACACCGCGCTGTGGACGCTCCTCCTGCTCGAGCCCATCAAGGAGGCCGTCGAAGGTGCGCGTGACCGCGCGACCGCCGTGGGCGAATTCCTCGATCCGCTCATCGAGCGGCTCGCCATCCCCAGGCGCTTCGCCGACGGAATCCGCAGGGTCATCGCCGTGCTGCCGAGGATCCTCGCCGGCAAGGCAGGTCGTTTCGCCCGCACCGAGCTGTTCTCGCTGGCCGTCGACGTCGCGGAGGCCGAGGTGCACGCGCGTGGGCTTCCCAGCGAGACGCTGCGCTCGCTCCGCGCGAGCCTGGGCGCCGAGCCGCGCCAGCCGGAGGCACGCCGCTCCGAGCCGCGCCAGCCCGAGTCGCGCCAGTCCGAGAGGGGTGCTCCGCAGCGTGGTGCTCGAGCCGCTGGGCGACCGCGGCACGCGCTCCCCCGGCCCTGAGCGGCAGCGAGGCGTGGGGCGCCACCCGAGGGGGAGGGCTCCCACGCTGGCGGGCTGGAACTTCTCGCTCGGCGTGCTTTCATGTCGGGGCTGATGCCCCGACGTGCCGGCTCTCCTCTCGCTGCCCTGCTCGGCGCCGCGCTCGCGATCGGGCTGGGCTGGGCGCTGCCGGCCGACGCGCAGTCCTACCAGCTGCACGAGTTCGTCCCACCCGACCCGAGCGAAGACGTCGAGTTCGCGGCGACGACGGTCGACGGGAACCTGCCCGCCGCGCTCGACACGCCGAGCGGCATCGCGCAGGCGCCCGACCCGACGCGCCCTCCGGATCCGGGCAAACTCTACTCGGGAGGCACGACCGACGACGGCCCGGGCAGCACCTACGAGCCCGATCGCGACACCCGCCAGCCGAACGTCGAAGGCTACGAAGACCCCTTCTCTCCCACGACGACGCCGTTCAAGCGACTGCGCGCCTTCGACGCAGTCGCCGACGACTACACGTTGAGCGTGGCCGACCCGAGCCTCGCGATCGTGCCC
>CALKVW010000012.1 GCA_938004785.1 uncultured Polyangiaceae bacterium | reverse complement strand
CCGCGTGGATGAGCGCGGAGACCGGCGTGGGACCCGCCATGGCGTCGGGCAGCCACACGTAGAGCGGGATCTGGGCGCTCTTGCCGGCGCAGCCGAGGAAGAGCGCGAGCCCGACGAGCGTCGAGGCGTAGACGGTGACGGGCGCCTCCGGGAGGAAGACGTGCACGAGCCACTTCGGCCACACGCTCGAGGCCGCGAACTGCGCGTCCCAGATCGCCTCGGTCGGCAGGTTGCCGATCGGCCAGACCTTCACCTCGGTGAGCAGGCCGCGTGCACCGGACTCGATGCCGCCCCAGGAGAGCGAGCCGCAGAAGTAGAGCAGCATCGCCATCGCGACGAGCAGGCCGAAGTCGCCGATGCGGTTCGCGATGAAGGCCTTCTTGCCGGCCGCCGCGTTCTTCTCTTCTTCGAACCAGAAGCCGATCAGCAGGTAGCTGCAGAGACCGACGCCCTCCCAGCCCACGAAGAGCACGGGCATGCTGTCGCCCATGATGAGCGTCAGCATCGAGAAGATGAAGAGGTTCAGGTACGCGAAGAAGCGGTAGAAGCCCGGGTCGTCCTTCATGTACTCGCTCGAGTACAGGTGGATGAGGAAACCCACGCCGGTGACCACGAGCATCATCGTGGCGGTGAGCGCGTCGGCGCTGAAGGCGACCTCGACGGGCACGGGCCGGCCGCCGCGGCCGGAGAGCGTGAGCCACTGCCACGCCGTCCACACGACCTTGCCGGCGCCCGAGGGCACCATCAGGAAGGTGAGCACGCTGCCGAAGAAGGAGATGCCGAGGGCGCTGAGCGCCATCGCGCGCACGCCCTCGCGGCCGAGCCGCTTGCCGAAGACGCCGTTCACCACGGCGCCGACGAGCGGCATGAGCAGGATGAGGCCCAACAGGGTGAAGTCGTGGGCCGGGAACTGTGTCTTGAGCGCGTCCACGTTCTCAGTTCCTCAGGAGGTCGGCGTCGTCGCTGCGCACGGTGCGGCGGACGCGGTAGAAGGCCAGCACGATGGCGAGGCCGATCGCGGCCTCGGCGGCGGCGACCACGATGATGAAGAAGGCGAAGATCTGACCGTTGTGGTCGACCGCGCCCGTGCCCGCGTGCATGCGGTTGAAGGCCACGAGCGTGAGGTTCACCGCGTTGAGCATCACCTCGATGCTCATGAGCAGGACCAGGAGGTTGCGCCGGAGCATGAAGCCGACCGCGCCGATGGTGAAGAGCACCCCGGCCACGGTGAGGAAGTACTCGAGGGGTACCGCGTTCATCACTTCACCTCAGCCTTGGAAGCGCCGTGCGAGCCGGCAGCGCTGCTGCTCGGGCCCTTCTCCGGCGGTGCGGTCGCGCGCGTGGCGCCGCTCGGGAGGAACATCTCCGTGCCGTGCTTGCCTCGCGCGACGGCCATCGCGCCGACCACCGCGATGAGCAGCAGCACGCCGGCGATCTGGAAGGGCACGACCTGCTTGTCGAAGAGCTCGCGACCGATGAGCTCGACCGTGCCCATGCCCGCAGGCGCCGCGGGCAGCTCCGTGAGCGCCTGCCCGCCCATGCGCATGATCACCCAGAGCCCGCCCGCGGCGGCGAGCGCGAAGACGCCCGCGCCCGCGTAGCGGCTCGTCGCCCCGCGCGCATCTTGGCTGATCTCCGAGGCGCTCGGGCCGAGCAGCATGATCACGAAGAGGAAGAGGATCACCACCGCGCCCGCGTAGACGACGACCTGGATCGCGGCGAGCAGCTCGGCGGCGAGCATCAGGTACATGCCGGCGATGCCGATGATCGACACGAGCAGGCCCATCGCCCCGCGGATGGGGTTCTTCGGGGCGACCGTGAACACGCCTCCGAGCAGCACGAAGAGCGTGCACAGCCCGAAGAAGACGATCTCGAGATTTTTCATGGGGGTCGTGGTTCGAGAGGACGGAGCGAGACCGGAGCCTGGACCGTGGAGCCAGCGAAGACGGGAGTGGGCGGACCGGTTCGAGAGACGGAGGCTCAGGCCGCGCGGGTCGAGCCGCCCTTCGGGGCCGCTTGGGCGCGCGGAGCTTGGTGCACCGGGTCGAGCGTGCCGGTGCCGGACTTCCCGCCCGAGCGCACGTAGGCCTCGAGCTCCTTACGGAACTTCTTGATGAAGCCCATGGCGGGCATCGCCGTGCCCTCGCCGAAGGCACAGATCGTGTTGCCCATGATGTTGCCGGCGATCTCGTGCAGGCGATCGAGCTCCTCGAGCTCCGCCTCTCCGGCGATGACGCGGTCGAGGATACGGAAGAGCCAGGCCGAGCCCTCGCGGCACGGCGTGCACTGTCCGCAGGACTCGTGCCTGTAGAAGCGCATGAGGTTGTGGAAGGCGAGGACCGGGTCGGCCTTGTCGCTCAGCACGATCGCGCAGCAGGTGCCGAGCATCGTGCCGAGGGTGCGGAAGGTGTCCACGCCCATGGGCACGTCGAGCACGCTCTTGCCGTGCCAAGGGTGGAGCGGGCTCTTCTCGTCGGGGGCGTGCACGAGCTCGTCGGCGCGCAGGATGGGGCACGAGGAGCCGCCCGGGATCACCGCGAGCAGCTCGCCGTGATCGACGCCGCCGCCGAGGTCGTAGATGAGCTCACGCAGCGTGAGCCCCACGGCGGCCTCGTAGACGCCGGGCGTCTTCACGTGACCGCTCACACCGAAGAGGCGCGCGCCGCCGTCCTTCAGGTGGTGCAGCTCGGACAGCTTGCTGAAGGCCTCGCCGCCCATCTCGAGCGCCGTCGGCACGACCGCGATCGTCTCGAGGTTGTTCACCGTGGTCGGCATGCCGAAGGCGCCGACCTGCGCGGGGAACGGTGGCTTGAGGCGAGGCTCGCCGCGGCGACCCTCGAGGGAGTTGAGCATGCTCGTCTCCTCGCCGCAGATGTACGCGCCGGCGCCCGTGTGCACGTAGACCTCGACCGGGTAGTCGAGCCCGAAGGGCTTCTTGCCGAGGTAGCCCTTCGCGCGCGCCTCGTGGATCGCGCCCCAGAGGCGCTCCTTCGAGAGGTGCAGCTCGTCGCGCACGTAGATGTACGCGGCGTGGGCGCCGATGCCGAAGCAGCCGATGATGCAGCCCTCCACGACGGCGTGGGGGTTCATCTCCATGATCGTGCGATCCTTGAAGGTGCCCGGCTCGCCTTCGTCGGCGTTGATCGCGAGGTAGTGCGGCTTCTCGGGCTTGGGCTGCGGCATGAAGCTCCACTTCACGCCCATGGGGAAGCCTGCGCCGCCGCGGCCGCGGATGTTGGCGGCCTTCATCTCTTCGATGAGCTTGTCCTTCGGCATGGACAAGGCGCGGCGCGCTTGCTTGTAGCCGCCGTCGCGTTCGTAGGCTGCGAGCTTCCAACCATCGGGCTCGCCGTAGCGCTTGGAGAGGTAGTTCGTCCGGACCAGCATGGGTGGCTCCTGTCGTGTCTCGCGGTGTCGCGGGTCTCGCGGTCTCTAGGTGCGCGAGCGCGCGCGGTCAGGACCCGACCAGGCGATCGAGGATCTTGTCGACGTCGCCGAGCGAGAGGTTCTCGTGGAACTCCTTGTCGACCTGCATCATCGGGGCTTGGCCGCAGGCCGCGAGGCACTCGGCGGTGCGCAGCGTGACCTTGCCGTCTTTCGTCGTCTCGCCGACGTGGATGCCCAGGCGCTTCTCGCAGTGCTTCAGCACCGTGTCCGAGCCGCGCAGTGCGCAGGAGAGCGTGTGGCACACCCAGACCTGGTGCTTGCCGACCGGCTTCTGGTTGAACAGCGTGTAGAAGGTGACGACGCCCTGCACGTGCGCGGCCGACAGCTCGAGCCGCTCCGCCACGAAGGCGATCACGGCCTCGGAGACCCAGCCGTTCTGCTCCTGGCACAGGTGCAGCACGGGGATGCAGGCCGCCATCTTGTTCGGGTAGCGCGAGAGGATGTCCTCGTAGACCTTCTCGCGCTCTGGCGTGAGGCGGAAGGGCTCGCCCGAGGGCTCGGTGCTCGATGCTTGCGGGTGACTCATGGGAGGCTCTGTGGGGTCCGGGCAGGTCCGGTCGAGGCGTGTGGCACGTGGCCGGTCTCGAGGTGCCGAGGTTCGGTGGGCGGCCCCGCGACGCGGGCGGAGCGCCGAGGAGTGGCGCGCTCTGGGCAGCAGACCGCGTGGGACTGCACCCCCGTCGCGATCGGACACGGCGTCGTTCGAAGCCGGTGTCGATCGGACGGAGCTTCGATCGGAGACCGCGGAGGCCACGGAACTTCCGACCAGCGTTCGGCGCGCGCACGCTAGTGAGCGCTGGGCTCGGGTGTCAAGCCGGTCCGGAGCCCGAGGGCCCGAGCTGCCCCCCAGGTCGCGGAGGCCGGCGCCGGGCGGATCGGGGAGCACGAGGCGCTCGAGGCCGCGCCTCCCCCTCGGAATCCGCCCAAAGCGACCCCTCCTACGATTTCTCTTCGACCTCGGGGTTCCTTTCACTTGTGTTGCTTCGCTCTGGTCGCCTACGCTCCGCGCACTTCGCGGCAGCCTCACCCGCCGCGTGACGGCTCCTGTTCCGGAGGTGGTGCGTGTTCTGTCCGAACTGCGGGACGCAGAACGCCGAGTCGGCGTCCACATGCGTGAAGTGCGGCTTCAACCTCAAGGGTGCCGCCGCGCCCAAATTCAAGGGCACGATGCTCATGAACCAGATGCCCACGCCAGGCGGTGCGCCGCCGATGGGCGCGCCCCCCGCACCGCCCGCCCCGGGAGGCCCGCACGGCCTCGCGGGGACCGTGGTCGGTGTCGACCCTGCTGGGATGGGGCCCGCCGCTGGACCCCCTGCTGCGCCGCCTCCCCCTGGCGCAGCAGGAGGCCCTGGCTTCGGCGGCTTTGGCGATCCGTCCGGTGCAGGAGCACCGGGCAACCAGGGGGTCAATCCGCTCGGAGGGACGATGGCCATCGACGCAATGCCTGGCGCTTACAATGCACCCCCTGCTGCTCCGCCCGTTCCGGGTGGAGACCCGAACATGGGCGCTGACCCCATGCAAGCCTATGGTGGCCCGCCCGGCGGCTACGGCCCGCCCGGCGGCGCGCCCCCCGGCGGCGGTGGTTATGGCGGCCCGCCCGGTGGTGGCGGCTATGGCGGTCCCCCCGGCGGCCCGCCCGGCGGCGGTGGTTATGGTGGTCCGCCCGGCGGCGGCGGCTACGGTGGCCCGCCTGGTGGTGGTCCTCCCGGCGGCGGCGGCTTCGGCGGCCCGCCCGGTGGTGGTCCTCCCGGCGGTGGCGGCTACGGTGGCCCGCCTGGCGGCGGCCCGCCCGGCGGTGGTGGCTACGGCGGTCCGCCCCAGGGCGGCCCGCCCGGTGGCGGCTTCGGTGGCCCGCCCGGCGCGCCGGGTGGCTACGGCGGTCCGCCCCAGGGCGGCCCGCAGGGCTACGGCGGTCCGCCCCAGGGCGGCTTCGGCGGCGGCCCGATGATGGGTCCGCCCATGGGCGGCCCGATGGGTGCGCCGATGGGCGGAGGCGGTGGGCCTCGCCCGCAGCGCCGCAACCCGATCATGGTGCTCGGGCTCACGCTCGGCCTCAACATCGGCGGCAACATCCTCGGCGGCGTGCTCGGCGCGATCGACCCGAGCCTCGTGGCGATCGGCTCGCTCGTCAGCCTCGTCGGCTCGGTCCTCTTCTTGGTCTTCATGGTCAAGATGCTGCTCGAGCTGAAGGCCTTCACGAACGACCAGAGCTTCAACTGGTGGTTCATCTTCATCCCCTGCTTGAACATCTACTTCATCGTCGCGCTGCTCCCGGCGCAGGTGACCAAGGCCAAGCAGATGGCTGGCACGGGAGGCTCGGCGAAGAGCGCCGTCGCCTACTTCTTCTTGTCACCATGGGCGCTGGCGTCCGACTTGAACGACATCGCGGGCTGATCCCGCGGGCCGAGTCGGGCCGAAGAAACGGGCGGCGCGAGTCATCGCGCTGCCCGTTTCGCTTTCCATGGCCGACTCGTTGCATGCGCAACGAGTTGGCCGGGCGCCTCCGCTTGCCGTCCCATCCCCGGCTGCGCCGAGCTCGGCGCGGCGCACGCGGCTCAGCCGAAGACGCGCTCGACCGGCACCGGTCCGCCGAAGGCGCCGAAGAAGCGCGCGGTCCAGAGCGCGACCATCGCCACGTAGATCGCGACGAAGAGCGGCCCGAGCTTGCGCCCGAGCACGGGGGGCAGCTCGAAGCGCCCCTCGAAGACGTAGCGCCTCGCAGCGAGCGAGCCCACGAGGGCGAGCACAGGCAGCGCCACGAAGACGAGCGGGTGCAGCGCGTAGGCCGTAGCGACGTCGCCACGGAAGGTCGCGAGGCTCGCGCGGGTCATGCCGCAGGCCGGGCAAGGAAACCCCGCGACCGCCGCCGTAGGGCAGAGCGGCAGCCCGGAGGCGTAGAGTGCGAGCACGGCGCCGCCTGCGAGCACGAGGTGCAGCGCGCGGCGCCCCCTGCCCTCCGGGCCTGGGCGCGCGGCGTGTGCGCCGAGCGCGAGCTCGTCGGCGCGAGCGGGCCGTTCGCCTGCTACGGCTCCGCTCACACCGGCACCGGCCCGCCGAAGGCGCCGAACCAGCGCAGCACCCACACGAGCGTGAGCGCCGCAGACAGCGCGATGCCGAGCGTCATCGGGACCCGCTCGTTCATGGGCGAGCGGCCGGTGAACACGTAGGCGAGCAGCCCGTAGAGCGCGAGCGCGGCGGCGAGCGGCACCACGACGGGCGAAACCGGGTTGAGCGACATCGCGCCCTCGAGATCGCCGTGCGCGAGCGCCGAGCTCGCGCGCGTGATGCCGCAGCCCGGGCAAGGCTGGCGCAGCAAGGCCGCCGTCGGACAGATCGGCACGCCGAGCGCGGTGGCGAGCCCGAGCGGCGCCACGAACACGCCGAGCCGCAGGAGGCGGCGCAGACGTGTGTCGGGCGGCGGCAGCGCGGGCAGCACGCGTGCATTGTGCTCCAGGCGCGCGCAGGCACAAGCGCCGTTCGCCGACCGCTCGCCGCGCGGCCGCTCGCTCGGCGGCCCCGCGCTCAGCGCTCTTCGCGAAGGCTCGCGGCGAGCTTCGCGAGCAGCGCGAGCGCGTCGAGCGGCGTCGTGCGCTCGACGTCGACCTGGCGAAGGGTCTCGAGCGCGAGCTCCGCGGCCGCGCTCGGCTTGGGCGCGGCGAAGAGGTCGAGCTGCCCGTCGCTCTTGCGACGGCCCACGACGGCCCCACCCTGGCCGGAGGCCTCGAGCGTCGAGAGCAGCGCGCGCGCACGTGCGATCACCGACTCGGGCACGCCGGCGAGCTTCGCCACCGCGACGCCGTAGCTCCTGCTCGCCGGCCCGCGCTCCAGGCTGTGCAGGAAGACGATGCCACCATCGTGCTCCTTCGCCGAGACCGACACGTTCACGATGCCCGCAGCGCTGCGCGAGAGCTGCGTGAGCTCGTGGTAGTGCGTGGCGAAGAGCGCGCGGCAGCCGACGGCGTCGTGCAGGTGCTCGGCCACGGCCCAGGCGATGGCGAGCCCGTCGTAGGTGCTCGTGCCGCGGCCGATCTCGTCGAGCACCACGAGGCTCCTGCGCGTCGCGTGCCGGAGGATGGAGGCCGTCTCGCGCATCTCCACCATGAAGGTGCTCTCGCCGCGCGCGAGGTTGTCGCTCGCGCCCACGCGCGAGAGCAGGCGATCGACGACGCCGATGCGCGCGCTCCTCGCGGGCACGTAGCTGCCGGTCTGCGCGAGCACGACCGAGAGCGCGACCTGGCGCATGAAGGTGGACTTTCCGGCCATGTTGGGGCCGGTGACGAGCCAGAGGCGGCTCTCGGCGAGGTCGAGCGCGACGTCGTTCGGGACGAAGCGCCCCTTCGCGGCGTGACGCTCGACCACCGGGTGCCTGCCGTCGACGATCTCGAGCACGTCGGAGGCGTCGACGGTGGGGCGCACGTAGTCGTAGCGATGCGCGACCTCCGCGAGCGCCGAGGCGACGTCCCAGCGCGCGAGGATCCCGGCGAGCGTGCGCAGGCGCAGCTCGTCTCTGCGGGCCGCGGCGACGAGCTCCTCGAAGATCTCCGCCTCACGGGCGAGCACACGATCGCGCGCGCTCTCGATGTCGGCGGCGAGCTGGTCGAGCTTGTCGATCGAGTAGCGCTCGCCCTGCGCGATCGTCTGCTTGCGGCGGAAGCTCGCCGGCACCTTCGAGAGTTGGCCCTTGGTGACCTCGATGTACCAACCGAAGACGCGCGTATAGCGGACCTTGAGGTTCTGCACGCCGGTCTCGCGCCGGAGCTCGGCCTCGAGCGCGAGCACGAGCTCGGTGCCCCCCTTCTCGAGGGCGCGTGCGCGGTCGAGCTCCGCGTCATGGCCATCGCGTACCAGCCCGCCCTCCTTGTGGGTCGTCGGCGGGCGCTCGACCAGCGCCTCGGCGAGGCGCTCGCCGAGCTCGCTCACGAGATCGATCCCTGCGCCCACCACGGCGTCTCGATCGGGCTCGGGGATGCGCCCCACGGCTCGGGCGGCCTCGGGCGCCGCTGCGAGCGAGTCGCGCAGCGCGCCGAGATCGCGAGGTGTCGCGACGCCGAGCGCGACGCGCACCGCGAGCCGCTCGAGATCGCCGATGCGCGCGAGCGCGGCGCGAAGCTCGCTGCGAGAGCGCGCGTGGAGGACGAAGGCCTCGACCTCGTCGTGGCGACGCTGGATCAAGTCCGGGTCCGCGAGCGGCGCGAGCAGGCGCGTGCGCAAGAGGCGCGCCCCGGGCGCGGTCACGGTCGCGTCCACGGTCTCGAGGAGCGTGCCGGACTTGCCGCCGTCGAGCGCGCGCACGAGCTCGAGGTGCGCCTGCGCCGTCTCGTCGATCTGGAGCGTGGGCGCCGAGGCGAGGTGGCCGACGCGGCGCACGGGCAGGCTCGCGCCCGGCGTGTTGCGCTGCGCGAAGCCGAGCGCGAGCGCCGCGGCCTCGAACGCGAGCGGGCCGTGCTCCCGCGCGGCTTGCTCGGCCAGCTCGGGCGAGAGCACGCGCTCGAGCGTGGCGTGGGCCGTCGCCTCGAGGGCAGGCTCGTCGCGCAGCGCGGCGCGCGGCAGCGCGAGCCGCGTCGCCTCGCGGAGCGCGGCTGCCCCGGGCGCGAGCAGGATCTCACGCGGAGAGGAGCGCACGAGCTCGCAGACGAGCTGCGCGCCCGTGTCGAGCTCGGTCGCCCTGAGCTCGCCGGTCGAGAGGTCGAAGAGCGCGAGGCCGTAGCTCCTCGGCTCCTCCCCGGCCACGCCCACGGGGCCGGCGGCGACCGCCGCGAGCCAGTGGTTCTCGCGCGCCTCGAGCTGGTCGTCGTCGGTGACGAGCCCCGGCGTCACGACGCGCACGACCGCGCGCGGCACGATCCCTTTGACCTTCGACGGATCGGCCATCTGCTCGCAGATGGCGACCTTGTGCCCCGCCGCGAGCAGCTTCGCCACGTAGCCGTGCGCGGCGTGGTGGGGCACGCCCGCCATCGGCAGCTCCTCCATCGCGCCTTTGTTGCGGCTCGTGAGCGTGATGCCGAGCACCTCGGAGGCGGTCACGGCGTCGTCGCCGAAGAGCTCGAAGAAATCGCCGAGCCGGAAGAACAAGAGCGCGTCGGGGAAGGAGGCCTTCGCCTCCTCCCACTGTCGCATCACCGGCGTGATCTTCTTGCCCTCGCCCTTCGCCACGGCATCCTTCTTCGGCATCGGGCAGCCTCTCTTCGGGTCTGGGGTGGGCCCGCGCCCGGGCGCGCCTCGGCTCGGCGGCTCGGCTCAGAAGTACTGGCGAGCCTCACCACGCAGGCTGCCTCGCAGCAGCAGGAGCCCCTCGAGCGCGCCGTCGGTCACGACGATCTCGTCGGTGGGCTTGAGGTAGTGGATCGAGAGCGGCGAGACGTAGGGGCGGTCCTCGGTGGTGAGCGGCAAGGTGAGCGCTGCGAAGGAGCCCTGCGTCACGAAGCGGAAGGCCATGCCACGCGTGAGGCGCAGCTCCGCGTCGCTCGCGACCACGGCGAAGCGGAAGAAAGGCGAGCGGAAGGCGGTGGGCGAGCCCTCGACGGGCGGCTCGGTGCCGAAGGTGGTGAAGACGCGGCTGTTCAGCGCGGCGCGCGAGGGGTCGCAGCTCGGGCGGCAGGCCCCGGTGACCGGGTCGGCGATCGTGGCGTGCAGGAAGCCCGTCTGCGAGCCGGAGACGACCCACTGCTCGCGTGGTCGCACCTCGAAGCTCACGAGCGAGGGGAAGCAGCACTCGAACAGCTCGCGGTCGACGCTCGGCGGCGCGAGGCCGAGGCGATCTTGGTAGGCCTCGACGATGCGCAGGTCGCGGTTCGGCGTGGGCAAGTCGGCCTCGCCGAAGGCCGAGAGGCACTCCTGGAAGCTGCAGCTCGCCGTGTCGTAGTAGCTCGCGGTCGACTCGTAGAGCCTGGTCGTGACGACGACGCGATCGGCGTAGCGCTGCGCCTCCGCGCGAGCGGCCGCTGCGCCGAGCTCGGGGTCGGCCGAGAGCCGCTCGAAGAGGGCCGTCTCGGACTGCACGCCGCTCCGGCAGAAGCGCGAGCTCGCGTCGGAGAGCTGGTCTCCACCCTCTTCGAGGCGCAGCTCGGCGCTCCGGCCCGCGAAGCCGGGCAAGCGACCCTCGTAGGTGATGAACCACTCCTGATCGAACTGGTGCACGCGAGGGTCGGCGAGATCGAAGAGCACCGTGTTGCGCTCGCCGGAGGTGTCGCTCGCCGCGCCGGTCGCCGGGTCGATCGGACGCTTGTCGCCGCCCACGACCAGCTCGCGGGTGCTCGAGAGCGGCTCGGCCGAGCGCGTCACACGCAGCCGCGGCGCGCTGGGATCCGACTCGGAGAGCACCGAGCCGTCGGGCAAGGAGAGGATCGGGAAGCTCTGCACGCCGGGCTGGTGGCGCCCGACGTCGTCGTTGGTGAGCACGTAGAAGGCGCTGCGCGGCGCGTGCGGCACGACCACACCGCAGGAAGGCTCACCGGAGCGGAACTGCTCCGGCCCGCCCTCGACGTCGCAGCCGTAGTCGGCGCTCGGCACGCGCGGGCCGCGGCAGGCTGCGTCGTAGTCTTCGACGTCGAGCACCGAGATCTGCCCGGAGGCGAGCGCGACGAGCGCGAAGCTCCCGCGCAAGGTGAGCGGGCCGGCGCCGTCGCCGTAGTCGGCGGCGGTGCGGTAGAGCGTGCCCGGATCGCAGGTCTCCGAGCTCGAGCTGCACACGGACGCCGCTGGGTCGGGGTTGCACTCGGTGCCGAAGGGCGCGACGCCACCGCTGCCCGGCGCGGCCTTGGGCAGGTCGCGCTGCATCATGAGCAGCCCGCGCGGCGCGGACGCGAAGCGGATGCGGTCGTCGGAGGTGATCGGGTTCGCGGGGCTGCCGGTCGGCAGCGGTTCGCGAGAGGACGCGGCGTCGCTCGCGTCGAAGACCACCACCGAGCGGTCGTCGACGTCGATCGCGTAGAGGTAGCGGGCGCCGCCCGGCGCGCGGCGGCTGACCGCGACCTCGGTCGTCTTCACGACGCGCGAAGGATCGGCCGAGGACGTGACCACGAAGGGCACGAGCTCGGTGGCCTCGCAGGGGCGAGCCACGTCGACGACGTGCACGAGCGGCGCGCCGAGATCGCCCACGTAGAGCGTACCCTCGTCGATCGCCATGCCGCTCGGCACCGGCGCGAAGGGCCCGAGCACCCCCGGGTCGACGGTGTCGGGCACGGCGCATCCAGGCGCGGGCTCGGGGCTGTCGGGCGGGCTCGGGAGCGGCACCTCGGCGCTGAGCTCGAGGCTGCGCTCGATGGGGCACGCCCCGAAGCTGCCGGGGGGCTGGTCGAGCAGAGCCTGCGCGTCGATCACGACGAGCTCGCCGCGCGTGGGCAGAGAGACGACGAGCTTCGCGCGCCCCCTGCCCTCGGCGTCGATCGTGCCCGGCGCGATGGGCTCGTAGTCCGCGTCGCAGCTCGGCCTCACGCCCGCGGACGTGACCGGATCGTAGGCGAGCACCATCGCCCCTGGCGCCGCGGGCAGCTCGCAGGCCGGCCACGACGACAAGGTCGGCGCAGGCTCGTCGCAGCGACTGCCGTCGACCTCGCAGGGGCGCAGCCTCGCCGTGGGCAGCGCGTAGAGCGCCGGCCGCACGAGCTCGGCCGCCGCCACGAAGGCAGCGGTTCCGCCGGGCGTCGCGAGGATCGACACCGGGCGCGCGCCCACGGGCAGGAAGCTGTCGCCTGGCGTGGACGGGTCTTGGTCGAGCAGGCTGTCGGAGCCGGTGCTGAGGTCGACGAGCGCCACCTCGCCGCGCGTCTCCTGCGTGACGAGCGCGTAGAGGTGCGGGGTCTGGCCGTCGTCGCCGAAGTCGTCGACGCGGTCGAAGAGCGAGTCGTCACAGTCGTCGAGCGCGCGCGCCGAGCCCTCTCCGGGCGCGCCGAGGCACACGAAGGCGACGGTGCCGCTCCGCTCGAGCGCACGCACGCTGGCGTTGATCGGCGTGCCGGTGCACGAAGCCGAGGCGAAGGCAGAGAGCGCGAGCCCGGAGGCAGAGAGGGCTGCGAAGCCGAGCAGGCGCGCGCGCGCGCCGCGCAGGGCGCCGGCACGCGGCAGCGGCGGACGACCGGGCACGGGAAGCGGGCTCACTGCTCACCTCGAGGGGGCACGGGGGGGCCGAGGCTGACGATCGGCGTGCCGAAGCTCAGCCTGCGGGTGTCGAGGTCGATGGCCGCCAAGTAGGAGTCGGTGAACTGCGTCACCCAGAGGTAGGAGCGCAACACGCCTCGCTCGTCGAGACCGGTGTCGAAGGCCACGCCGAAGGGCCCGCGGCCGGTGCGCAGGAAGGCGTCGATGCGACGCAGGCGCGGGTCGTAGACGAGGATCGAGCGCGAGTCGAAGCTGAGGGCGAAGACCCGCGTCTCGAGCGCGCCCGTCTGCCCGATGACCGAGCCCACGGCGACCTGGGCCGCGCCGAAGGGCAAGGGGATGGTCTCCTCCAGCGTGAGCCGCTCCACGAGCGAGGACACGACGCCGTCGGACTCGGCGAGCTCGCTGCGCACGGTGCCGACGATCAGGGCCGACGGTTTGCGGCCCGCGAGGTAGAACTTCAGCGGCACGTCGACGCAGGCGCGCAGGCACACGAGATCGCCAGCGGCGCACTTCGCTTCGCAGCTCTGCCGCTCGCTCGCGTCGACCGCCATGCCTCGCCCGTCGCTCGAGTCGTTGGTCACCGAGACGGTGACCGTCTCGAGGCCCGTGAGGAAGGGGCGCGGCGGCTGCGAGCGGGCGTCGTCGTCGAAGCGCATGAGGCTCAGCGCGGCGGCGTTGCGGTGGCTCAGCACGAAGGCCGGCCGGTGCGCGATCGCGCCCTCGGCGGCGCGCACGAGCTCCGGCACCGGCAGGTGCACGACGCCGGAGGGCCCCTCGGGCAGGCCGCTCAGCACGTACTCGAGGCTGGGACCGAAGGGGCCGGCGTCCGACCAGCGGTTCACGATGAGGCTCGCCGACTGCGAGGTCAGGTGCGGGACGACGAGCGCGTCGCCGGCAGCGAGCGGCGCGACCGCCAGCCCCGAGGGCTCGACCGGCAGGCTCAGCCCGCGGATGCTCGCCGCCGCGGAGGTGCCGATGAGGTGGCTCGCGTCGCAGCGCAGCGAGACACCGCTCGCGTCGCAGCTCAGGCAGAAGTCCTGGCCGCAGGGCGAGACGGGCGCCGCAGGGTCGCGATCGTCGACGACGTCGAAGTAGGTCACCGAAGGGTCGCCGCGCACGCTGACGAACAGCCTGAGCCCCGGACCGTCGAGGCGCGGCACGAGCACCGCGGCGTTGGCGAAGGCGCCCACGGTCGCGTAGGCGCGCACGTAGCCCTCGTAGTCGATGGGCTCGCAGGGGCCGGGGTGCAGGATGGGGTTCGTGTTCGGTCGGCTGCCGATCGTCGCGCAGGCCGCCACGTCGTCCTCGCCTGCCGCGAGCGCATCGGAGACCCGCGACGCGAGGCTGCGCAAGCCGCTCGAGCCGTCGCGATCCCCGAGCTGGACCGCATGCACGGTGCCACCGCTGTACTGGATGTCGAAGTCGCTGTTGGCGACGTAGAGCGTGTTGCGCCCGGGAGAGATCGCGATGCCGGTGGGGAAGTAGAGCTCCAACGCGGGCGGGATGAGCCCGTCGCTCCCCGAGAAGCAGGCTCCGGACCCGAGGGAGGCGCCGAGGGCGAGCGAGACCGAGCCGCACCAGAGGGCCACGCGTGCACGGGCTGCGCGGGCGGAGTTTGCGCGGGCGGGGCTCGCGAGCGCGGCGCGGGCGCCGGGCGGGAGGGAGGAGGAGGAAGGCATCGGTGGGGCGGAGCGCCTCGCGGCTCCGACCTACTAGCGACAAGGCCGCGGGGTTTCAACGACCATCCCCGTCTGGCAAGCCGGAGCAGGGGCCAGCCGCTGGGCGTCGAGCGAGAGGCTGGGCTTGCGCTAGCATGGCCGGGATGCGCCGCTCGACCCAGCTCCGCCGCCCGATGGTCGCCCTCGCCTTCGCCTTCGCCGCGCTCGGCCTCGTCGGCGCCTGCGAAGACCGCGACGTGCCTGGAGGCGACGGTGCGGGCGGCGAGGGTCTCGGGTTCCCCGGGCTCAGCGCGCCCGTGGACCTGGTGCGCGACGCCGAGGGCGTCGTGCACGTCTACGGCGCGACCGACGCCGACGCCTTCTATGGGTCGGGCTACGCGCAGGCGCGCGACCGCCTCTTCCAGATGGATCTCATGCGGCGCCAGGTCCTCGGTCGAAAGGCCGAGGTGCTGGGCCAGGGCGAGGTCGAGGGCGACAGGCTGCTCAGGACCCTGCGCATGGGCGAGCTCGGCGAGGCGAACGCGAAGCTGGCACGCGAGACCACGCCCGAGAGCTACGCGCTCGTCGAGGCCTGGGTCGCGGGCGTCAACGCGCGCATCCAGGAGGTGACGAGCGGCGAGGCGCCGATGCCTGAGGGCTTCACGGAGCTCGGCTACACGCCGGAGCCGTGGAGGGCTGCGGACGCCTTCACCGTCGGCAAGGCCATCGTCTTCCAGAACGGCAACCAGCTCGAGTACGACCTGCTCGCGACGCTCATCGACCGATACCAGCCGGGCTTGCTCGACAAGATCCCCTTCTTCACGCCGATCGAAGACAGCTTCATCGTGCCTCACCCCACCACGCGCGAGGCGCCCGCCCCGGGCGGCGAGCTCCGGGCCCGCGAGCCCAAGCCCGCCGCGAGGCCCGAGCGCGCCCCCCTGCCCTACCCCGAGGACGCCGAGGCGCGCCTCGCCGACTTCGTCGAGCGCATGGCGCTCGTGCGGCCGGGCGCGAGCAACAACTGGGCGGTGTCCGGCGCCCACACCGAGAGCGGCAAGAGCCTGCTCGCCGGCGATCCGCACCAGCCGCTGCGCAGCCCCTCGCTCATGTGGATGCACCAGCTCAACAGCGCCGATCGCGGGGGCAGCCTCGACGTGATCGGCTGGAGCTTCGTCGGCACGCCGGGCATCAGCATCGGGCACAACCGCCGCGTCGCGTGGACCGCGACGACCAACTCCCCCGACGTCACCGACATCTACGACGTGGAGCTCTTGCCCGAGGGCCGGCTGCGCTTCGGCGGAGAGCTCCTCGAGCTCGACGTGCGCGAGGAGACCATCCTCGTGAAGGGAGGCGAGCCCGTCACCGTCCGGCTCGAGGCCGTGCCCGGGCTCGGCGTGCTGTTGCCCGAGGGGCTCTCGCCCCTGCCGGTCACCGATCTCGGGCGCAGGCTGTTCTTCGTGTGGACGGGCTTCTCACCGACCCGCGAGGCCTCGGCCTTCTTCGACTTCGACCGCGCCGCGAACCTCGACGACTTCGACCGGGCCGCCGACTCGATGGAGCTCGGCAGCTTCAACTTCGTCGCCGCCACCGCCGACGCCACCACCTACCGCTCGAGCCCGGCCGTGCCCGTGCGCCAGGATCCGACGGCGCACCCGCCCTACCTGGTGCTCGACGGCGACGCGCCCGAGACGCGCTGGTCCACCGCGCGCCTCTCGGGCGCCGAGCTGCCGCGCGAACGCAGCCCTGCGCGCGGCTTCTCGTCGTCGGCGAACAACGACCCCTTCGGCTTCACGGCCGACGGCGATCCGACCAACGACGACTACTACTTCGGCTCGTTCTTCGACCCAGGCACGCGCGCCAAGCGCGTGGAGCTCGAGCTCGAGCGCCTCGTCGCGCGCGGTGACGTGTCGCTCGAGGACATGAAGGCGCTGCAGTCCGACACGCACTCGCGCCTCGCCGATCAGCTGTTGCCGCTGCTGCTCGACGCGTGGTCGCGTGTCGACACCGACGACGCGCTCGCGGACTTCCGCGATCGCCCCGAGCTCGAGGCGCTCGTCGCGGTGCTCGAGGCCTGGGATCGTCACGTCGAGCGTGACCGGCCCGGCGCGCTCGCCTTCGAGGCCTTCTGGGCTTTCTACGCCCGCGCGGCGCTCGCCGACGACATGGCGCTGTTCTTCAACCCGGTCTTCGACAGCTCGCCGATGTACGTGGCGAAGCTGGTCGTGCTCGCCTCGCGTGATCCCGAGAGCCCCGTGCTCCAGGAGGGGCGCGACACGCTGCTGCTCACCGCGCTCGCCGACACCGCGAGCTGGCTCGAGGGCCGTTGGGGCTCGACGAGCGAGGGCTACGCGTGGGGCGACTTCCACGTGACGCGCTTCCGCTCCGAGTCCACGCCGAGCTACGACGGTGGCAGCGTGCCCTCCGACGGTGGCGAGGGCACGGTCAACGTGTCGAGCGCGCGCTTCCTCGCGAACGGCCACCCGGTCGAGACCCACAGCTCGGGCAGCGGCGCCATCTACCGCATGGTCGCGAGCTTCGACGACGACGGCACGCCGCGCGCCTACTACAACTTCCCGCGGGGCAACGTCGGCGAGCCTTCGAGCCCCTACTTCGACGATCGCACGAGCGACTGGATCGAAGACCGCTACACGCTCCTGCGCTTCAAGACCGACGACGTGGCAGCCGGCGAGGTCGAGCGCGTCGTGCTCTCTCCGTGACCCTGGGCGCACGCAGCGCGCGAGCGCTCGCGACCTCGGCGCTGCTCGGCCTGCTCTCGACGGGGCTCGGCGGCTGCGAACGCCCGGACCGAGGGGTCGAGCAGCGCACCGAGCGAGGGCTCAGGCACATGGCGGCCGCGGTCTCGGAGACGATCGCGCTCGACGCACGGCCCTCTGCTGCGGCGCCCCCCCCGGCGCCCGCGCCGGGCTGCGTCACCCCGAGCCGGAGCTCGCGACGAAACGTCGACGCGCGCGACGCCGCCGCGCTCGAGCGCTGCGAGTCGCTCCGCACCGGCGAAGCGAAGCGCTCGCTGCGTTGCGGCGAGCCGGCCGAGAGACCGCTCGAGCGCGCGCGGCTCTTGGCCTCGGTCCCGGCCCTCGAGGGGCGGGCCCGCGCGAAGCTCGTCGAGCAAGGGCGCATGGGCAGGGCGCGCGGTCTCGATCCCCGCTCGGTCGGCTTCGTCGGGGACAGCATCACCGTGTCGGAGGACTTCCTCGGGCCGTTCTCGGCGACCAAACGTCGCGGTCGCGTCGAGCTCGCGCCCTGGGTGGCTGCGTCGCTCGAGCTCGAGCGCGGCGGCGGCGTCGTGGAGTGGTTCCGCGCTCACCCCGTCGAGCGCGTCGACGGCCGCTCGCTCGACGCCTTCGCGGCCTTCCGCGCGGCTCGCGTCGGCGCACGCGCGAGTTGGGCGCTGCCGCCGGAGCAGAGCTTCGAGACCTCTCCGCTCGGCGAGCTCGTGCGGCGCCTGCGCCCGGCCTTCGTCGTCTTGACCTACGGCGCCAACGACGCGGCCTACCGCCCTGCCCCCCCCCGAGGAGCTCGCCGACGAGTACGGCGGGCACGTGGGGCGCATCGTCGACGCGCTCGAAGCGCGCGGCGTGATCGTCCTCTTGTCGAACGAGATGCGTCACCTCGACCAACCCGGCGTGAAGGCCTGCCCACGAGACGACTGGAGCATCAACGACTGGCGCATCAACGTCGCGCAGAACGCCACGAGCCACCGCGCGGCGGAGATCGCCTGCGAGCGCGAGCTGCCCTTCATCGATCTGCGCCACGCGCTCGACGAGGCCACCAACCACGGCCTCGGACCGGACGGTGTACACCTCTCGGCCCACCGCCTCGGCGCGGGCCTGCTCACCGACGAGGGGCTCGACTGCGGCTACAACCTGCGCAACTTCGTGACGCTGCTCGCGCTGCGCAGGGTGCTCGACGTGCTCGTCGAGGAGGGCGTCGTCGATGCCGGCACGAGCCGAGCGCCCGGCGCCGAGCCGAGCCGGCCTCAGGCCCCCGGCGGGTAGGCCGTGGCCGCGTCGACGAGCTGCTTCATGCGCATCACGCCCTGCTCGACCGCGTGCACGTCGAGCGTGTGCAGATCGTACATCTGCACGGCCATGCCTCCGGGGCGCAGCTCCACGACGCCCTGGAACGACGGGTGCGTGAGGATCTGACGCAGAGGCATCGGCAGCGCGAGGTTGCCCTCGTGGGGCGAAGGCACGAGCAACTCGCAGCGCTGCTCGAGCACGGGGTCGCCGAGCAGAGCGCCCGCCACGGGGCCTTGCTGGAGGCCGCGCGAGAAGAAGTCGCCGACCTCCTTGAGCCCTCGCGAGAGGTCGTCGGTCACGCCGCCCCCGCTCTTGCTGCGCACCGCCGCTCGGTAGCGCAGCCTGTCGAGCAGCGCGAAGAACAACACACCCCTCGACTCTCCGACCACCTGCCCGACCGCGTCCGCGAAGGCGACCTCGACGATGGACACCCGCGCGTCGCCGATCACGACCCGCAGCTCACGCGACACGCCCGCGATGGGGCGCAAGTACTGGAAGGGATACCAAGCCTGGTAGAGGCGCGCGTCGGGCTGGGCGACGAGCTCGTAGCCACGCTGCGCCGCCCACTCCGCGAAGGCGCGCTGAGCCGCGTAGGGATCCATCTGCGCGGGACCAGCCGGGCCCCAAGCTCCTCCACCGGGCGGTGCGTGCGTCATGTGGCAGAGTGTAGCCTCGCCCCATGCCCGAGGCCGCCTTCCTGCCGACCGCGCTCGCGCTCGCCGCGCTCGTCGTGGCCTGCGACGAGCAGCCCCCGGCGCCGGGCGAACGCTCGGAGC
>CALKVW010000011.1 GCA_938004785.1 uncultured Polyangiaceae bacterium | reverse complement strand
GCTCGTGCCGACCTACGGCGTCATCGTCTACCAGGAGCAGGTCATGCAGATCGCGCAGCTGCTCGCGGGCTACACGCTCGGCGGCGCAGACCTGCTCCGCCGCGCGATGGGCAAGAAGAAGCCCGAGGAGATGGCGAAGCAGAAGGCCACCTTCGTCGAGGGCGCGCGGGGGCAGGGCGTGAGCGACGAGGACTCGGAGCGCATCTTCGGGCTGCTCGAGTACTTCGCCGGCTACGGCTTCAACAAGTCGCACTCGGCGGCCTACGCGCGCATCACCTACCAGACCGCCTACCTCAAGGCGCATTTCCCCGTGGAGTTCCTCTGCGCGCTGATGACGGCCGATCGCGACAAGATCGAGAAGGTCGTGCGCACGATCGCCGAAGGGCGCGCCTGGGGGGTGGAGACGCTGCCTCCCGAGGTGAACCAGTCGAAGATCGACTTCACGGTGGTGTACGCGGAGCCGGACGCCGCGCTCGCGCGCAAGAAGGCCGGTGGCAGGCGCCGAGGCGGTCAGCGCACGGTCGACCCGTACAGGCCCAAGATCCGCTTCGGGCTCGGCGCCATCCGCGGTGTGGGTGAGAGCGCGCTCGAGGCCATGCTCGAGGTCCGCGCCGAGGGCGGGCCCTTCAAGGATCTCTTCGACTTCGCGCAGCGCGTCGACGCGCGGCGCGTGAACCGAGGCGTGCTCGAGGCCCTCGTCGCTTCGGGCGCCTTCGACGCGACGCTCGCCGAGCGAGGCGTGTCGCGCGCCCAGGCTTTCGCGGGGATCGAGCGCGCGCTCGAGCGCGCGCGCAGCGCGAGCAAGGACCGCGAGCGTGGGCAGACGAGCCTCTTCGGGCTCTTCGCGCAGGTCGACGAAAAGAACGACACGAGCGGGGACGACTACGCCGAGTGCGAGCCCTGGGATCTGCGCGAGACGCTCGCGCGCGAGAAGGAGGCGCTCGGCTTCTACGTGTCGGGGCACCCGCTCGAGCGCTACGGCATCGAGCTGTCGCGCTTCGAGGCCACACCGACCTCGTTGCTCTCCGGGCTCGAGCCCTGGGCGCGCGTGCGCGTCGTCGGGGTGATCGAAGGCTACCGCGTGCGGATCTTCAAGGGAGGAGGCGGCAAGGTCGCGTTCTTCACGCTCGAGGACACCTCGGGGCGCATCGAGGTGAAGGTCCGCGAGAAGCAGATCGACACCTACGAGCAGGTGCTGACCTCGAAGGAGCCCGTGCTCGTCGCGGGCAAGCTGAGCTTCCCCCAGGTCGAGGAGGGCGAGGAGGCCGACGCGGGGCCGCGCGAGCCGACGCTCCTGCTCGACGAGGTCGTTCCGCTCGTGGATGCCATCCGCGCCGAGACGAGGGGCGTGCACCTGAAGCTCAGCTCACAGCGTCACCGCGCCGAGCAGATGCGGGAGCTGCGCACGGTGCTCGAGGAGTCGTCGGGCAGCTGCCCGGTGCAGCTCACCGTGGAGCTCGAGGGAGGGGCAGAGGCTGTGCTTGCGCTGCGCGAGCTCCGGGTCGAGCCGAGCGACGCGCTGCTCTCGCGGCTCGAGAAGCTCCTGGGCCCGAGGGTGGTCGAGCTGCGCTGAGTGGCTCGAGCCCGGGCCCAGCGCCGTTCGGTGACTCGGGGCTTGCGCTCAGCGCTTCGGGACGAGCTCGGCGAGGCGCGCTTCGACCTCGACACGATCGTCCTGGTGTTTGAGCAGCACGCCGAGCGTCTCGCGCACGAGCTCCTCGTCGAGGTGCTTCTTGCCGAGCACGAGCAGCGAACGCGCCCAGTCGATGCTCTCGCCGATGCTGGGTGCCTTGCGCAGATCGAGCCGCCGGAGGCCACCGACGAACTCGACGAGCCTCGCGGCGAGCTCGGTGTCGACGCCCGGGACCCTGCGCCTGAGGATCGCGATCTCGCGCTCGGGAGGAGGGAAGTCGACGAAGGCGTGCAGGCATCGCCTCCTCAGCGCGTCGGTCATCTCACGGGTGCCGTTCGTGGTGAGCACGACGAGCGGCGTGTGCTTGGCCACGACGGTGCCGAGCTCGGGGATCGAGACCTGCATGTCCGAGAGCAGCTCGAGCAAGAACGCCTCGAACTCGGGGTCGGAGCGGTCGACCTCGTCGATGAGCAAGACGACCGGCTCCTCGCTCTCGAGCGCCGCGAGCAGCGGCCTCGGCAGCAGGAAGCGCCGGTCGAAGAACCGGGCGCCGCTCTCGACGGCCACCTCGAAGGCGCGATCGACGGAGGCGTTCGCCGGCGGAGCGCCCTGCGCCCGCGCCTGCTCGGTCACCGCGTCGCGCAAGAGCTGGGTGGTGAGCATCTGGCGCGCGTAGTCCCACTCGTAGAGCGCGCGGGCCTCGTCGAGCCCCTCGTAGCACTGCAGCCGAATCAGAGGCCGGCCGAGCCCGGCGGCGGCGCTCTTGGCGATGTCCGTCTTGCCGACCCCGGGTGGGCCCTCGACCAGCAAGGGGCGGCCGAGCGCGAGCGCGAGGTGGAGCGCGGTGAGGACCCTCGGGTCGGCGAGGTGGCCCGTGCGCTCGAGGGCGCGCGAGAGCGCTTCGATGGCGTCTCCGGCAGACTGGCTCGCGACTTGGTCGTTCATCGCCGGCTCCACGCTAGCACCCGCGCGGCCAGAGCGGCGGCTCCGGGCGGGTGCTCGAGCTCGATGGCCACGGTGGGCGGAGGAGCGGCGCCTCGATTCATTTCTACGTTTCCTCTCGGGAGAGGTACAACTGGAGCCGCATGGCCGAAGTCCGCAGCGATCTCGTGCGCGTCGATGAGACGGGCACGGCCCACCCGGTGGGCCGGGTCGCCAGCCAGTGGATGCGTGGCAGGCAGGGCACCTTCCGCCTGATGCCCGGGCCGCGCCACCTCTTGTTCATGCGCCACGTCGGTGAGGACGGCGTGCGCGAACCCCACGACGGCGCGATCTGCCGCTTGGCCGGGGAGGTCACGGCGCCCGGCGCGCTCTGCGACATCGTCGCGCTGATCGGTCAAGCGGGCTGGAAGGGCGAGCTCATCGTCACGAGCACGCAGGCCTCACGGCACCTCTACTTCGAGGGCGGTCAGGTCATCAGCGCCACGTCGAACGCCGAAGGTGAGCGGCTCGGCGAGGTGCTCTACCGCTACGGCGTGCTGAGCCGCGAGCAGGTCGAGCGAGCGGCCGCGGCGGTGACGAGCGAGCTGCGCTTCGGAGAGGCCGCCGTGCAGCTCGGCTTCGTGCCGCGCGACAAGCTCTTCGCGCTCATGGGCAAGCAGACCGAGGAGGTCGCCTACGCGGTGCTGCTCGTGGGCGAGGGCATGTTCTACTTCCTCGACGACTACGAGGAGAGCCGCCTCGTCGCGAGGTTCAACCTCTCGGTGAACTCGATCCTCATGGAAGGCGTGCGGCGCATGGACGAGTCGCGCTACTTTCGCGAACGGATCCCCAGCGAGCTGCACGTGCCGGCGCGGGTGCCCGGCAAAGCGCCGCCTTCCGACGAGCACCTGCGCGCGATCTACGACGCCATCGACGATCACCGGAGCGTGGCCGACCTCTGCCGTGTCGTGGGGCAGGGCGAGTTCGAGGTCACGCACGCGATCTTCCAGCTCGTGCAGGGCGGGACGGTGCTCGTGCAGCCGCCGCGTCCCACGGGGCCTGCGGCCATCGTCGCGCTCTTCAACCAGGCGATCTCCTTGCTGTTGTCACACCTCGACGGCATCGCGAAGGGGGCCGAGGTGAGGGAGCAGCTCGCGAGCTTCGCCACGGGCGCCGGCGTCTACGACGCGCTCTTCATGGGCGCTGGACCATCGCCGGACGGCACGCTCGACCCGGATCGGATCGTCGACAACATCACGATGATGGTCGGGCCCGGGCCCCAGGGAGAGGCGATGCTCTCGCAGTGGCTCTACGAGTACGCGAGCTTCGGCCTCTTCCTCGCCGAGCCGATGCTCCGCTCCGGGGATCCGACGGTCGGTGTCGCACGCAAGGTCTCGGAGTTCCTCGCGCCGCTCGCGCCCAAGTAGAGGTGAGGCGTGCGACCGCCCGGCTCCGCTCGGTGCGGTGACTTCGTGCGTTTGGCCGTTTGCTCGTTTGCCCCTCGAGACCAGTGCGGCTAAGCGTCGAGCGCCCATGGCTCGGCCCCTCTGGCTCCTCGCTGCCGTCTCGCTCGCGCTCGCGCCGCTCGGCGGTTGCGGCATCCAGATGTCGGGCGCTTCACCGAAGTCGCTCACCTACACGGAAGATGCCCGCAAGGCCTACGAGGAGGCCATGGTCAGCTTCCGCGACAAGGACTGGGAGGGGGCCAAGGCGCTCTTCGCGGAGGTGAAGAAGCGCTTCCCACAGAGCCGCTACGCGCGCCTCGCCGAGCTCAGGCTCGCGGACGTCGACTTCGCGCTCGGGCGCTTCCCCGAGTCGATCGGCGCGTACCGCAGCTTCGTGACGACCTACCGCACCGACCGTGAGGTCGAGTACGCGCGCTACCGCCTCGCGAAGGCCCTCTACTTCGACATCAGCGACACCGTGCTCCAACCGCCCGCGGAGGAGCGGGATCAAGCGACGACCGCCGACGCGCAGCGTGAGCTGCGCGCCTTCCTGCGGGCCTTCCCGCGCAGCCGCTACAAGAAGGACGTCGAGTTCATGCTCGAGGTCGTGACCGGCCGCTTGGCGCGCCACGAGCTCTACGTCGCCCGGTACTACATCCGTCGAGACAACTTCGACGCGGCGCTCGCGCGCATCGAATACGCGCTCACGAAGCAACCGAACTCCGGCCTCGACCCCGAGGCGCTCGTCATGAAGGGCGAGACGCTCATGCGCATGAACCGCCGCATCGAGGCGAAGTCCGTCTTCGAGGCGGTCATCCGCGACTGGGGTGGCCCCTTCGCCGTGCGCGCCAAGGCCTACCTCGAGGAGCTCGGCTCACCATCGCAGCCGCCTCCGATCATCCGTCGCCCGGCCGACCCGGGCCCGCCCGCGCCGGCGGCATCCGTGCCCACTCCCGAGGCTGCGCCGCCGGGTGGAGGGGCCTCACCCCGGAAGCCGCCTCCTGCGCAGGATCCGACGGGGCTCTGAGCCATGCCGCCGAGGGAAGCGAGCGGGGGCCGAGGTCGACGGGACGACGCCTCCGCGGGGGCCGAGGTCGCGGAGGAGGTCGCGGAGCACTCCGGGAGCGGCGTGCGCTTCCAGCTCCTGCTCGACCACGCTCGATCGACCCGTGAGCGAGCGGTCTACCGCGGGGTCGTGAGCACGGTGGGGGAGGAGCTCGCGATCGAGGTCGTCGTCACCGCGGCGGCGACGGAGGCCGAGCTGCTCGTGCACAGCGAATCCCCGACGAGCGGCGCGCTCGTGGCGAAGGCAGCCGCGCTCGTGCGCGCAGCGGCGCGCGGCCCCCTGCTCGAAGGCCTCCCGCCTCCGCGCCGCATCCATCGTTGGCGCGCTCGAGACTGAACGCCGCAGGGCGGCTGGGTCGACGAGCGCACCACTCGCCAGCGCACCACCCGCCAGCGCACCACGGGGCGGGGCGCGCCGGCGGTGGGCTGCTCACTTCTTCGGCGTCACGCGCACGCCGCCGCCAGTCGTCCAGCCGGCCTCCGGGCCGCGGGCCAGCCAGGTGAGCTCGAGCTTCTGCTTGCCCACGGTGGCGGCGACGCCGTCGGCCCACTTCGCCGGGGCGGGCAGCTCGAGGCTCGTCGCTCCCTTGGTCGAGCTCAGCGAGGCCGCGTCGGCCTGGAAGCAGGCGATGCCCTCGGCCGCGAGCGCGCTCGCGGCCTGGCTCGGGACGAGCGGAGCGACGAGCGCGCGTAGCCCGCTGCGTGAGAGTGGGTGGTCGGCCAGCCAGCGCACGGCGTCGAGGCTCGAGAGCACGCAAGCGTAGCCGTCGCCCTGGGCCTTGCGATCCGGGGTGTAGGGCGTCGCCACGAGCTCGAGCGTGAGCGCCCCGTTGATGGGCTCGCGCGCGGCCGTGGAGGGCTTCTTGGCGCTCGGAGAGTCGCCTCCCTTCTTGTCGCGCAATACGAGCACGTCGTCCGTCGGGAGCGCGCGCGGCACGGTGACCCGGACGGGACGCTTGAAGCTGCGAGGATCGCCCACGCTGCCCGTCGCGACCGCGTAGGCGAGCGTCTCGGCGCTCGCGACGACGAAGCGGGGCCGACCCTCGATACGCGGCTCCGGATCGCTGGTGCGCAACGAAAGCCCGCTCGAAGGGGGAGGGTAGACGTCGCTCGTCACCACGCGCGCGTCGGGCTCGACGATGCGGGCTCCGGTCGCGACCAGGTCGACCAAGGCGCCGGACTGAGCGAGCACCTCGAGCACCTGCCGCGACGGGGGCGAGACGAGCAGGTCGAGCCGAGGCGGCACACGCTTCGACTTGAGCAACATCGCCGCCGCGAGCACGTCGCGCAGCGTGGTGCCCGAGTCGCCTCCGAGCATGACCTGCGAGACGGGCTTGCCGGCGAGATCGCGCACGGGCCGGACGACGCCCTGCTCGTCCATGAGCAGCGGATCGACCGTCGCGAGATCGATGCCGAGCACCTCCTCGCAGGGGGCGCCCGGGTCGGGCACGATCGCGCGGTGGGCCTTGGAGCGGCGTTGGTCGCGCAAGAAGACCTCGGTCTTCTCGTCGCTGATGAACATCGCTGCGGCGGCGCCCACCTGCGGCGCGATGCCGGAGAGCACCGCGCGCTCGGGCACCGACAGCAGCCTCGCGCTCGACCCCGCGAACTCGAGCACGACCGGCGCGCGGTGCTCGCGTTCGATGCGCTCGACGATCTCCTGCAGCCCGCGACGCAACAGCTCGAGGGCGACGTCGCGCGCGCAGACGAAGGGACGCACGCGACCCGAGAGGTGGATCTGCACGCTGCGCGGCGGCCGGAGCCACACGCTGCCGGTCGCGAGCGCTTGGCCCAGCATCGCCGGCGAAGCGACGAGCGCGAGCATGCCGACGCCGCCGACGGTGCAGAGCCGAGGGTCGTCGGTGAGCGCGAGGCGCGCGGGCGCGGCGAAGCGCTCGAGGTGCACCGGCCCAGGGAAGCCGATGCCCGCGCGCGCGACGAGGATGTTGAGCGAGGGCGCGTCGGGGGGCGTGGCCGCGGGCCCCCGATCCTCGACGTCGCGCAGGCTTCGTGCGTCGGTGACACAGACGCCGTCGTAGGCGACCGGCACCTCGATGGAGGTCTTCTTCATCCCCATCGACAGGGCCTCGGCGATCGCTCGGCCGGGCGCACGCGAGAGGATGACCTGGTCGACCTTGACCTGGACCAGATCTCCGCGGAGCTGCGGATCCGCGGCTCGGCCAGCGAGTACTTTCTGAGGCATCGTGCGGGGCGGATCCCCGGCTCGTGCGCGCATGGGCTTTGTTCGTCCTTCGGTCTCGCTCGGCGCGAGGTCCCCGACTCCGGCTACTGCTCGGCGGGCCCCGCATCCTGGGGAAGCGCTCCAGGCCGGTCGGCTGCCACGCCAGCGTGGCACCACCCGTCGCACGAAGCGCTAGGACGTTAGCTTCCCGGCGACGACGGGGTCAAGGCGCTCGTCGGGCGGGGGGCTAGGGGCGGGCATCGTGCAGTTCGGGGCCGGATGCAAGCGGGAAGCGGAGAGCGTCGCCTGTGCTCAGATCCTGGCGCGCTCGTGGTGCGCTCTTGGCGCGCTCGGACCTCCGCGTGGCGGGCCAGCGCCCACGCTGCGGCTCGATGGAACTTTACCGCGCGGTGGGTAGCTCGTTAGAGTGGTCCCGACTTCGAACGAGTCCGGAGGATCATGTTCCAGACCCTTCTCAAAGGTGTGGTCGACGGCGTCGACGGTGGGCTCGCGACGCTCGTCATGGACTTCGAGGGCATCGCGGTCGACGCTTACGCGCGACCGAATCCGCCGGTGGAGTTCGACATCCAGACGATCGGCGCAGAGTTCAGCGTGGTCGTGAAGTCGATCCAGCGCGCGACCGAGATGCTCGAAGCAGGCGAGCCGGCGGAGGTGATGATCCAGGCCTCGAAGGTCACGACCATCATCCGCGTGGTCAACGAGACCTACTTCGTCGCCTTCGCGCTGTTGCCCGACTCGAACGTGGGCAAGGCGCGCTTCCTGCTTCGCACGTCGATCCCGACCCTGCTCAAGGAGCTCTCCTGAAGCGCGCCCCGCGCCCCGCGCCCAGCCGCGGGGACTCGGTGCGACAGGAACAGGCCCGCGGCGCGATCGCGCGGGCGGCCGGGACGGCGCGCCGGACTGCGCGCGCCGGTCTCAGGCCGGCGAGCGTGCTCGTCTTGTCGGGGCCGAACCTCGACAAGCTCGGTCGCAGGCAGGTGGAGATCTACGGCACGACCACGCTCGAGGCCATCCACGCTCGGCTCGCGGTCGTGGCGGCCACGCGCGGCGCGCGGCTCGAGGCGCGGCAGTCGGCGCACGAGGGCGCGCTCGTCGACTGGATCGGCGCGGCGCGCGACGAGGGCTTCGACGGCCTCTTGATCAACGCGGGCGCCTATACGCACACGTCGATCGCTCTGCTCGATGCGCTGCTCGCCTGCGGGCTGCCCGCGGTCGAGGTCCACCTCAGCAACCCCGAGGCGCGCGAGGCGTTCCGACACGTCTCGCGGATCGCCTCGGCCTGTGTCGGCAAGGTGTGCGGCTTCGGTGCGCGCTCCTACGAGCTGGCGTTGCTCGGTCTGCTCGAGCACCTCGCGCCACGACCGACCGCGCGCGGGCGCGCCCGCCTCGACGCCGCACGCTGAGGTGCGGTGTCGGCACCGAGCGTGGGGTCCAGCCACCGCGAGCTTCGTTCCCATGCCGCACCGCGTAGCGCTGCGAACGTGGTTACGCAGCGTTTGCGCGATTGAGAACGCACCGGGTCTTTGCTAGCAGAGGCACTCCTCCAGGAGGCGTGATCCCACCGTGGATATCGATCTGACCCAGCTCAAGGGCATCTTCTCGGCGATGGCCGAGGCCGGCGTGAACGAGTTCGAGTTCGAAGACGAGCGCGTGCGCGTACGCATCGGGCGAGGCGTGGCCGCGGCGGGCCAGCCCGCGCCCGTCTACGTCTCGACCGTCGGCCCGGCGCCGGCGATGCCCAGCGACATGCCTCCGCCGAGCATGCCTCGGCCGGAGGCTGCGTCCGCCTCGGCGCCGCCCGCCGAGGTCGACGAGGGCAAGGTGGTCTACGTCACCTCGCCCTTCGTCGGCACCTTCTACCGCTCACCTTCGCCCGACGCGCCAGCCTTCATCGAGGTCGGCTCGCGCGTGCGGGAGGGGCAGTCTCTCTGCATCGTCGAGGCGATGAAGCTGATGAACGAGATCGAGGCCGACCAAGCCGGCTTGGTCGTCGACGTGCTCGTCGAGAACGGCAAGCCGGTCGAGTTCGGTCAGAAGCTCTTCAAGCTCAAGCTCGGCTGAGCGCGCGCCAGGTCTTCGGGAAATCGGGGCACGACGTGTTCAAGAAGGTCCTCATCGCAAACCGTGGCGAGATCGCCATGCGCATCATCCGCGCCTGTCGCGCGCTCGGCGTTCGCACGGTGGCCGTGCACTCGACGGCCGACGCCGAGGCGCTGCACGTGCGCTTCGCCGACGAGGCCGTGTGCATCGGCCCACCCGAGCCCTCGAAGAGCTACCTGCACGTGCCGGCGATCATCAGCGCCGCCGAGGTGACGAACGCCGACGCCATCCACCCCGGCTACGGCTTCCTCTCCGAGAACGCGGCCTTCGCCGAGCTCTGTCGCAAGTGCCGTCTCACGTGGATCGGCCCGAGCCCCGAGGCGATGCGTCAGTGGGGCGACAAGGTCACCTCGCGCACCAACGCGAAGAAGTACGGGCTCCCGCTGCTGCCCGGCACGGGCGTGCTCCACAGCGCCGAAGACGCCGTGCGGGAAGCCGAGGCGATCGGCTTCCCGGTCATCCTCAAGGCCTCCGGCGGCGGTGGTGGTCGAGGCATGCGCATCGTGCGCGCGAAGGAAGACGTCCCCCGCGCCTACGAGGCGGCCCGCAACGAGGCCGAGAGCGGCTTCAAGAACCCCGACGTCTACCTCGAGAAGTACGTCGAGGAGCCGCGACACATCGAGTTCCAGGTCCTCGCCGACCACCACGGAGGGATCTGGACCCTCGGCGAGCGCGAGTGCTCGCTGCAGCGCAGACACCAGAAGGTGGTCGAGGAGGCGCCGAGCCCCGCGCTCGGCAACGAGCAGCGCAGCCGCATCGGGGAGCTCATCCGCAAGGCCATCGGCTCCACCGCCTACACCTCGCTCGGCACGCTCGAGTTCCTCATGGACGAGAAGGGCGACCTCTACTTCATGGAGATGAACACGCGCGTGCAGGTCGAGCACCCGGTCACGGAGATGACGACCGGCGTGGACCTCGTGGAGCAGCAGATCCGCGCCGCCGCCGGAGAGAAGCTCAGCCTGCCCGATACGCGCCCGTGGAGCTTCCGAGGGCACGCCATCGAGTGCCGCATCAACGCAGAAGATCCGCGCAGCTTCGCGCCCTGGCCTGGGCTCATCTCCGCTTATCACCCGCCGGGTGGTGGTGGGGTGCGCGTCGACTCGGGCGTCTACGGAGGCTTCCGCGTGCCGTCGCACTACGACGCGCTGCTCGCGAAGGTGATCGTACAGGCGCCCACGCGCGCCGAGGCGATCGTGAAGATGCAGGTGGCCCTCGACGAGTTCATCATCGACGGTATTCGCACCAACATTCCGCTGCATCAGGCGCTCCTGCGCGAGCCCGAGGTCCTCGAGGGGCGCATGTCGACGCGCACCATCGAGCGCGTCGTCGCGCGTGGCTTTTGAGCGCTGGGCGGAGCTGGGTTCCGAGCGCTGAGCGGCCCCGGCTTGCGAGCGCTCCTGGGCGCGTGATTCGTCGCGGGTGATCGACCTGCGGCGCAGGCTCGAGCGAGCGCATCCCGCGCTTCGTGGCGCAGCGCGCGTCGTGCTAAGGAAGCCGCCGACGCGGGCCCAGTGGGCCGCGCGGAACCACGGAAACGCAGCACATGTCGCTCTCCTCCATCGGTCCCGACACCACCCACACCGCCGTCTCCGCGGAGGCCAAGCAGCCGCTCCGCGACATGTCCGCCTGGGTGGACGCCACCACGGATCCATCCGAGCTCGCGCTCGGCGTACCGGGTTTCGGCTACGCGGATCTCTACGATCCGGCGAAGCTCGCGGAGCTACACCAGCTGTTCGACGCGCGCTTCCGCGACCGTGACCCCGAGGCATGGGCGAGCTTCGACGCCTACCGCCAGTCCAAGGGCGAGGGCATGAGCCCCCAGGCCGTGAGCGACGCGCTGCTCGCCGCCGCCCCGCACGTCTCGCACTTCGTGGCGGAGATCTTCGGCGTGTCCGGAGAGATCGGGAGGATCTCGAGCGAAGTCGCGAGGCGCGAGCCGCTCTGGGCCTTCAAGAAGGACTTCGTGAAGAAGCGCCTCTTCAAGGCGGGCGCGGGCGACGCCTTCCGCGCCCTCGTCGGCGCCTCGGGCGAGGCCTCGGAGATCGCGGCGCGCGCGGCGAAGCTCTCGCTGGTCGCCGCGGGCATGGATGCCGCGCCGAGCGACGAGGAGCTCGCGACCGCAGAAGCGACGAGGCGCCTCGTCGAGCTCGACGACGTCGCACGCAAGGCCGCCAAGGCCGGCGGCGCACAGTGGACGCCCGAGCTGCACGCGCTCGCGGCGCGGGTCCGGGCTGGGCTCGCGAGCGACGCGGCGGTGGCCGGCGCGCTCGGCGACACGCTCGCCGTGGCGGGTGATGCGGCCAGCGACGCGGAGGACGCGGCGGTCGCCTCGATCGCGCTCGACGCCCTCGAGGCCCACCTCGCCGCGCGGCGCGCCGATCACCACGATCCGGCGCACCGCTGGCCCTCGCTGCGCGCGCCGAAGAGCGTGGAGCCGATGCAGCTCGTGAAGCTGCGCCGCCCCGACCCGGCCATGCCCGAGCTCTTCGTCGGCCCGGCAGACGAGCGCCGCGCGCGCGACGGCTTCGCGCTCACCGATCGTCGAGCCGGCGCCCGCGAGGTCGAGGCGGAGGTCGACTACTGCCTGCTCTGTCACGACCGCGACAAGGACTCCTGCTCCAAGGGCCTGCGCGAGCCGAAGACCGGCGCGATCAAGAAGAACGGCCTCGGCGTGAAGCTCGACGGCTGCCCGCTCGGCGAGAAGATCAGCGAGATGCACTCGATGCGAGGGCAGGGCGACGTGCTCGCAGCGCTCTCGCTGGTCTGCATCGACAACCCGATGCTGCCCGGAACGGGTCATCGCATCTGCAACGATTGCATGAAGGCCTGCGTCTTCCAGAAGCAGGAGCCGGTCAACATCCCCCAGGTCGAGACGAGCGTGCTGACCGACGTGCTCGCGCTGCCCTTCGGCCTGGAGATCTACGGCTTCCTCACGCGCTGGAACCCGCTCAACGTCGCGCGGCCCCACGACCAGCCCTACAACGGCAAGAACGTGCTCGTCGTGGGCCTCGGGCCCGCGGGCTACACGCTCAGCCACCACCTCGCGGGCGAGGGCTTCGGCGTCGTCGCGATCGACGGCCTGAAGATCGAGCCCTTGCCGGTGGAGCTCACCGGCGACGAGACACGCCCGCCGCGGCCGGTGCGCGACTTCCAGAAGCTCTACCAAGAGCTCGACGAGCGCATCCTGCTCGGCTTCGGTGGTGTGAGCGAGTACGGCATCACCGTTCGTTGGGACAAGAACTTCCTCACGGTGCTCTACGTCACGCTCGCGCGCCGGAGGAACTTCAAGGCCATCGGCGGCGTGCGCTTCGGCGGCGCGGTCGAGCTCGACGACGCCTGGCAGCTCGGCTTCGATCACGTCGCGATCGCGGCGGGCGCCGGGCGGCCGACGCTCATCAACATCAAGAACAACCTCGCGCGTGGCATCCGCAAGGCGAGCGACTTCCTCATGGCCTTGCAGCTCACGGGCGCCTACAAGCGCACGGCGCTCGCCAACCTCCAGGTGCGCCTGCCTGCCGTGGTCATCGGCGGTGGACTGACCGCGATCGACACGGCGACCGAGCTCATCGCCTACTACCCGATCCAGGTGGAGAAGACGGCCGAGCTCGTGGCGGAGCTCGTCAGCACCCACGGCGACAGGGCCATCGTCGATCTCTTCGACGACGAGGAGCGCGCCTTCGTGGCCGAGCAGCTCGGTCACGCCGCGCTGGTGCGCGAGGAGCGCCGGAAGGCAGCCGACGAAGGGCGCGAGCCCGACTTCCAGCCGCTCATCGAACTCTGGGGTGGCGTGTCGATCGCCTACCGCAAGCGCCTCGTCGACTCGCCCGCGTACCGGTTGAACCACGAGGAGGTGGAGAAGAGCCTCGAGGAGGGCGTGCGCTACCTCGAGAACCTCTCACCGGTCGAGGCGGTGCTCGACGAGCGCGAGGCCGTGAAGGCGATGCGCTTCGTGCGGCAGGTCCAGGGCGAAGACGGCAAGTGGAGGGACGGGGAGGAGACCGTCGAGCTGCCGGCCCGCACCGTGTGCGTGGCCGCGGGTACCCAGCCCAACGTCACCTACGAGCGGGAGCATCCGGGCAGCTTCGCATTCGACAAGTGGGGGCAGTACTTCCAGGCGCACGAGGCCTTCGTCGAGGACGACGGCAAGCTCGTCGTGCGCCCCGTCGACGATCCCAAGAAGGGCTACTTCACGAGCTACGACGACGGCGTGCACGCGGTGAGCTTCTACGGCGACAACCACCCCTACTACGCGGGCAGCGTCGTGAAGGCGATGGCCAGCGCGAAGGACGCCTACCCCTCCGTGCGCGCGCTCTTCCGCCTCGAGCTCGCGAAGCTCGACCACGGGCCCGCGGCGCAGGCCGAGCGTGACGAGGCGCGCCGCAGGGTGTTCGAGCGCGTGGAAGAGGAGCTCACGGCGGTGGTGCACGAGGTCAACCGCCTCACGCCCACGATCGTCGAGGTGATCGTCAAGGCGCCGCTCGCTGCGCGCAAGTTCCAGCCCGGGCAGTTCTACCGGCTGCAGAACTTCGAGGTGAACGCGCCCTTCGTCGAGGGCAAGCGCCTCGCGACCGAGGGGCTCGCGCTCACCGGCGCGTGGGTCGACAAGGAGAAGGGCCTGCTCTCGACGATCGCGCTCGAGATGGGCGTCTCGAGCCGGCTGCTCGCCACGCTGCGCGTGGGTGAGAAGGTGATCATGATGGGGCCGACGGGGGCGCCGACCGAGATCCCCTCCGGTGAGACGGTCCTGCTCGCGGGTGGCGGGCTCGGCAACGCCGTGCTCTTCAGCATCGCTCGCGCGCTGCGCGCGAAGGGCGACCGCGTCGTCTACTTCGCTGGATACAAGAAGGGCGAGGACCTCTTCAAGCAGGAGGAGATCGAGATCGCGACCGACCAGGTGATCTGGTGCACCGACTCGGGCGTCGAGATCACGCCGACGCGCCCACACGATCGTCACTTCCGCGGCAACATCGTCCAGGCGATGGTCGCCTACGGGAAGCGCGAGATCGGCGGAGAGATCCTGAAGCTCTCCGAGGTGAACCGCATCATCGCGATCGGCTCCGACCGCATGATGAACGCCGTGCGCGACGCCAGGCACGGCGTGCTCGCGCCACTGCTCGATCCGAAGCACCTCGGCATCGCGAGCATCAACTCGCCGATGCAGTGCATGATGAAGGAGGTCTGCGCGCAGTGCCTCCAGCGCCACGTCGATCCGAAGACCGGCAAGGAGCACTTCGTCTTCACCTGCTACAACCAGGACCAGGAGATCGACGCGGTCGACTTCGACAACCTGCGCGCCAGGCTGCGCGCGAACAGCGTGCAGGAGAAGGCGACCAACGCGAAGCTCGACCTCTTGTTCGCGCGGCACCCGGAGCTGCGCAGGGTCTGAGCCCGTCGCGGACGCTCGCCCACGAAGGCCCGCGCCCGACCCGCGCGGGCCTTCGCGCGTCCGACCGTCGGGAGGGCCGCGCTCGCCGCGCTCAGCTCTCGCGCGGCAAGAGCGGCGTGATGCCTGCGCGGAAGCGCGGGCTCCAGGGGCAGGGGCGCTGGGTCTCGGCATCGAGCCGCACGAGCCGCGTGGAGCCCTCGGCGTAGACCTCGTCGCCGTGCACGCTCTTGGCGACGGCGTCGATCACGAAGCTCGTGCGGCCGAGCTTGCTCGGGCAGAGCTCGATCAGGATCTCACCTTCGCCGCGGAAGGGGACGAGGTAGCGGATCGAGTGCTCGGCGATGACGTGCCACTTGTCGGGGTTCTGGCTCGTGTCGTCCTGCCAGTGGAAGCCGAGCGCGTTGAAGAGCTCGCCGCGCGCGCGCTCGATGAAGAGCAGATAGCGCACGTTGTGCAGGATGTTCAGCGCGTCGAGATCGTCGAAGTAGACGCGCTGAGCGGAGCGGAAGGGGGCACGCAGAGTCGTCACGCGCCCCTCATGGCCTGCCCGGAGCGGGCCGGCAAGCGCGCGAACGCTCGAGCCCTCAGGAGCCAGCAGAGGGGGTACGCGCCTTCCGGCCGATCTGTTCCGCGCGGTACGCGCTCGGGCAGAGCTCGCTGACGCCACAGGCGGCGCAGGCCGGCCGCTGCGCGGCGCAGACGCGCCGACCGTGGAAGATGAGCGTATGCGAGAGGGCGTCCCAGTCGGCGCGAGGAAAGAGCTTGCAGAGCTCGGGCTCGATCTTCTCGGGCGTCGTCTGCTCGGTGAAGCCCAGGCGTTGAGAGAGCCGCGCCACGTGCGTGTCGACGACGACACCCTCGGGGGCACCGAAGGCCACGCCGAGCACGACGTTCGCCGTCTTGCGACCGACACCTGGCAAGGCCGTGAGCGACTCGAGGTCGCTCGGGACCTTTCCGCCGTGCCGCTCCACGAGCCGTCGAGCCAGGCCGACGATGTTCTTGCCCTTCTGGTTGTACATGCCGAGCCCCCCGCGGCGCAGCAGCTCCGCCACCTCCTCCGGTTCGGCGGCGGAGAGCGCGGGTGCGTCGGGGTAGGCGGCGAAGAGCGCAGGGGTCACGCGGTTGACGAGCTTGTCGGTCGTCTGTGCGCTCAGCACCGTCGCGACCAGGAGCTCGAAGGCGTCGCGATGGTCGAGCTCGCAGTGCGCGTCCGGGTGGAGCTCCCGCAGGCGCGCGAAGACGCGCGCTGCGGCCTCACGGCGCGCCGCAGCGCTCCGTGGACGTGCAGCCCGCGGCGTGCTGGGCGCGGTCGCCGTACCGCGCTTCGGAGCGCGCGCGCCGGCGCGAGGCTGGGACGCGCTCGCCATGACCGAGCTCAGGTCGCGGGGCTGCTCTCGGGCGCAGCTGCCGCCGGCTGGGGTCGCAGCCTGGCTTCGTGCTCGTCGAGCAGCTTCTCCACGCTCGCGAGCGAGTTCTCGACGGCCTCTTGGACCATCTGCAGGACGACGTTCGCCACGCCCTTGAGGGCGTCGTAGTAGCGCTGCCGCTCGGTCGAGTGGATGATCGCCTCGGGGTAGCCCGCGCGCAGCAAGAGCAGGTTCATGAAGAGGCGCGAGACCTTGCCGCTGTCGTTCTGGAAGGGGAAGACGCGCAAGAGATCGTAATGCGCGCGCGCGGCGATGCGCAGGCCATTGCGGGTCTTCTTCGTCTCCGGCTCGTTGAGCCAGTCGACGACCTTGCGCACGCCGACGGCGATCTTGTCGGGCGGCGCGTACTCGTGGAAGTAGAGCCGGTGCTGCGGGATGTCTCGACGGAACTTCACCGTCTTCAGGTCTCCCTCGGCCGGGTGCAGGATGAGGAAGATCTTCTTGATCACGTCCATCGTGATCGGCTGACGCGACTTGGACGCGTAATCGCGCACGTAGTCGATCGCCTCCTTGTGGCGACGGATCTCGTCGACCGCAGGCTGGAGACTCGAGTCGACGATGACCGGCTCGGCCGACAGCCCGGCGCGCAGCTCCTCGAGCGTGTACACGACGCCCTCGAGCGCGCTGTCGTGGTAGATCCACGACATGTCGAGGCTCTCCTCGTACTTCTTTCGAAGCTCCTCGCTGCCGGGCGCCGCGAGGCGCTTCTGCACCGCCTCGTAGCGCTGCTCCAGGGTGAGCGGCTCCTCGAACTTGCGCATCGGCAAGGGGAGGGGCGGAGAGGCCGCCGCTGGCCGCTCGGAGGCTCGTCGGACGAGCGTGACCCCCCCGCCAGGGCGGCTCGGGCCCGCGCTCGAGGGGCGGCTCTGCGCAGGCACGAGCGTGATCGTGTCGGCGCCACGGTTCGTCGCGGGCGCGGCGGCGCGAGCGCGGGGCGCAGCGACGGGGCTCGCTCCGGGTTTGCTCGGGCCTGCTTTGCTGGAGGACGACGGCGCGATCACCAGCTTGGAAGACTCGGCCCGCGCCTCGCTCCGGTGTGCAGGGGCGGCGTCTGGGCGTGAGGCGGAGCGGCTCGCCGGGGCCGCCTTCTTCGCGCTCGCGTTCTTGGCGCTGGCCGAGCCCGAGGCGGGGCTCGGCGCCTGGGCGCTGGACTTCGCCGCGACGGCGGTTTTGCCGAGCTGCTGCTTGGCGGCGCCCGGCTTCGACGCCTGCCCCTTCGCGGGGGCCTTCTTCGCGTCGGCTGCCTTCTTCACGTCGGCCGAGTTGCTGGCGCCCTTGGCGGGCGTGTTCTTGCCCGAGGCGCTCTTCGCAGCCGGCTTCTTCGCGGCGGGCTTCTTGGCAGAGTCGCCTCTGGGAGAGCTCTTCGCGGCCTCTCGAGCCGGCTTGCGCGCAGGCTTCGCGGCCTTCGCTACCGACTTCTTCGCGCTCTTGCCCTTGGTTGCCTGCTTGGTTCGCTTCGCCGCCATCGTGACCGTCGTCGATGTGACGGGCTCGCTCCACCGCTCGGGTGGAGCCGCCCAGAACAGGCCCCGCTGAAAACGAGCCGGAACCGAGTGGGGGCGCCCGCGGTTCCCGCTCGGACGGCCCCGCTGGGTGACGAGGGCGCACGAGGTGGAGCAGCGATACCCCGCTGCCCGAGCCGCCTCTGCGAAGGTCGCCTCCGAGCAGCCCCGGGCGTCGGTCATCGGCTCCGACTTCGCCGCCCACGCCCGGTACGGCGGCCGACTCTAGTGCGCCGGCCCCGTCACGTCAAAGCTAAAGGTGGGGCGTCGCCGCTCAGGCGTCGATGTTCACGCCCAACTTGCGCCGGATCGAGAAGAACTCCTCGCTGGTCGCGAAGAGGATGAGCTCCTTGATCCGCTCTCGGTGGACGATCGCGGCGCTCGCTTCGTCGCTCGCGCGGATCATCTCGATCGCGATCTCGAGGTCGTTCGCCAGGAGCAGGGCGGCACGGTCGGCCGTGAGGTCGACGCCACCCACCCAGCGCTTGAGGTCGATGGCCCCGGCACCCAGCAGCTTGGTGACCACGCTGGTGAGCACGTCGCGCTGGTGGCCCACGATGGTGCTCTCGAGCAGCGCGAGGTTCTCCCCGACGGCGCCCTCCAGCTCCGGGGTGATCGGGAAGGCGGGCACGATGAGCTTGATCGCGGCGAAGAGCCACGCGCGCAGGGCGGTGCCCGTCGCCACGAGGTGACGGATGTACAGGCCAGGTCGGTAGTAGGTGAGGTGCCGCGCGGCGATGAAAGCCGCCGGTTGGCCCGGCAGCTCGTGCGTGAGCGCCGCCGCGCCGAGCACGATGCCGGGCTGGTGGGCGTGGAGGAACGACAGCCCGCCAGGGTCCTGCGGGTTCTGGAAGCACAGCGGCGGGTCCATGCCGAGCACACCGGCCGCGTAGAAGATGGTCTGCGACATCGGGTAGGGATGGCGCGCGAGATCGAGCGCGTAGCCCGGCTGATAGCCGAGCGCTTCGAGTGGCTGGGCGTTGCGCTTGAGCACGGCCGGCTCGATGAGCGCGAAGATCGCCGTGACGAGCGGGTCGGCCCCTTCGTGCGTGAGCTTCTCCCAGTCCTCGTTGCCGAGGCGGGCCTGCGCCGCCGCGGCCATCTCCGGGCGCATGCGCCGGTAGAAGCGCTCCTCGTCCGGCTCGGCGAGGTTCATCACGCTGAGCGCCTGGCAGAGGCACCAGGCGGCGTCTGCGCGCTTCGACTCGGTGTAGAGCTTGCGGAGCAGGCGGTAGGGCTCGGGCCTGCCCGGGTTCTTGCGCAGGATCGGCCGCTGCGCGGCGACCGCCTTGTCGAGGTACTGCGCCGGGTCGCTGGCGTAGAGCGTCGCCAAGAGCTCGTTCCTGGCGGCGTCCTCGGCGTCGAGGGTCTGGGCCGCCTCGAAGGCGTCGATGGCCTCGCTCGTCCAGCCCAACTTGTCGCGGTAGAGGTAGCCGAGCTTGTCGAAGGTGCTCAGCATCTTGTCGCGATCGCCGGTGTCGGTGGCTTGATCGAGCTGCAGCTTGAGCAGACGCTCCACACCCTCGTGATCGCCGAGCTGGTCGCGCACGTCGATCGCCTCGGAGAGGGCCTTGTCGAGGCTCGGATCGAGCTCGAGCACCTCGTCGTAGTAGGCGGCCGCCTTCGCGGAGTCGCCCATCTGACGCCCGGCGACGATCGCCGCCGTGTGCATGTACTTCGCCTTCTGCTTCGCGTCGCCGACCATGCTCGCGAGCTTGAGGACCACCTCGACGAGGCGAGACCAGTCCTTCTCCTCGCTGTAGAGCTGCATCAGCTTGGTGAGCACGCGCCGGTCGTCGGGGCGCTCGTCGAGCGCAGCCACGTAGCTCTTGCTGGCGCGCGTGCGGTCGTTCAGCTTCTGGAAGCAGATATCGCCGATCTCGAGCAGCAGGTTCGTGCGGGCCTCGCCGCTCAAGGCGTCGAGCCTGCGCGTCTTGATGCGGACCAGCTCCTCGAAGTCGCCCTTGGCCTCCTGGACGCGGCAGAGCACGTCGATCGCCGCGGACGACTCGGGGTCGAGGTCGGCCGCTTCGCTGAGGGGAGCGATCGCGCCGTCGAGATCACCGAGGCGGTGCCGCGCGTCGCCGAGCCCGAGCAGGGCGTCGGCGCGCTGCCGCGGTGAGAGCCTGTCGCCGAAGCCGTCGAGCAGCTTCTCGAAGAGCTCGAGCGCGCGCTTGGCGTCGGCTGCGTCGAGCAGCACGCGGGCCGCGCTCGCGAGCGCATCGGGGCTGTCCGGTGCGAGACGCATGAGCGTGTCGACGGTGCCGAGCGCCTTGTCGGTGGAGCCCGAGCGCGAGAGCGCCTCGATGTACTGCACGACCACGCGCACCGCGTCGGCCTGCGGCAGGGCGTCGGCACGACCCGCGACCATCTCGTAGTGCTTCGCGGCCTCGAGGAATCGGCCCGCGTCGTAGGCGAGATCGCCGCTCACCATGAGCCCGACGAGCGAGGTCGGATCGAGGTCGACGGCCTTCGTCGCGGCCTCGGTGGCGCGGGCCTTGTCCTTGACCTTGTCGCGGTAGAGCAGCGCGAGCTCGCCGTACAGGCGGGCCTTGGCGAGGTTGCCTTCGGTGGACTCGATCTCGCGCGTCACGAGCTCGGCCGCGCTCGCGGCGTCGCCTCGCGCGAGGTAGGCCTTTCGCAGGGCCTGCGCTGCGGCCGAGTTCGACGGGTGGGCCTCGAGCGCGAGTTTGTAGCGCTCGATGGCGCCGTCCTTGTCGCCCCGCTCCTCGAGGATGCGGGCGGCGCGGATCCAGTGATCGCTCTTCTGCTCGGGTTTGTCGCTCTTCTCGGCGAGAGACTCCACGGCGGCCAGCGCGGCCATCGCGTCGCCGGACTGCACGCGCACGTTGGCGAGCGACTCGAGGGCGCTGCCGTGGTTGGGGTCGATCTCGAGCACGCGCTCGTAGGCGCGCTGGGCTCGCTGCGGCGAGCCGACGTGCTCGACGAGCACGCGGCCGAGCGCGAGCAGGATGTCGACGCGCTGCGCGTCGGCGCTCACGATCTTGAGCTGGCGCTCGTAGAGCGAAGCGACGTCTTCCCAGCGGTCGAGCGAGCGGTAGTGACGCACGAGCGAGGTGAGCGCGCCCTCGTGAGAAGGATCGATCTCGAGGATGCGCTCGAGCGCGCGCGAGGCCTTCTCGTGATCGAGGAACTCCTCGTCGTGGATGCCCGCCATGCGCTCGAGCAGGGTGATCTTCTGCCGGGGCGTCGCGGCGATCGTGAGCTGCTTCTCGAGGTTGTCGAGCAGCTCACCGTAGCGACCCATGCGGTTGAGGATGCGGTCGAGTCCTCGCAGCGCCGTGAGGCTGTGGGCGTCGTGGTCGAGCACCGCCTCGTAGCGGCGGAAGGCCTCGGGCAGGTTGTCGAGGCGGTCTTCGTAGAGCTCGGCGATCTTGCAGAGCGCCTCGACCCTGGCCTCGCCGCGTAGCGCGTCGGCGCGTCGCTCGAGGATGCGCGCGTAGCCCTCGTCGTCCTTGATCTGCTGGTAGATGCGCGCGAGCGCCTCGACCGCGGCGTCGTTGCTCGGGTCCTCGGCGAAGATCTGCTCGTAGAGATCACGGGCGCGGCCCGGGTCGCTGAGCTTGGTCTCGAGCAGGTCGGCCGCCTCGGCGCGGTACGAGCGCGCGCGGTCGGGCGTGGCCGCGCGGTCGGCCCTGCGCAAGAGCACCTGACCGAGCTCTTGCCACTGCTGGGCGCGACGGTAGACCGCCGCCATGCCGGCGAGCGCGCCGTCGTTCGCGGCGTCGAGCTGGAGCACGGCCTGGAAGCAGGGCAGGCCCAGGTCGGGGCGCGCGACCTTCTCGGAGTACCAGCGCCCGAGGCGCAGGTAGAGGGTCACCTTGACCTCGGTCGGCATGCGCGGGTGGGTCGTGGCTTCGCTGCAGATCTGGAGCGCTTCGGTCCAGAGCTTCATGTCGGTGCCGGCGGCGCGCTCGAGGTCCTGCGCGTAGTCGTCGTTCTGGACGTCCTGCGCGAGGGCCTGCGCGTAGGCGAACACGCCCTGCTCGCGATCGTCGAGCTCCCGCACGTAGAGGTGGCCGATCTGGTTGAGCGCACGGGCTCGCTCCGAGTGGCTCTCGCTCTTCTCGCTGCGGGCGAGCAGCATCTCGATGAGCTCCTCGTGTTTGCCGAGCTCGCGACGCACGTCTTCGAGCGCCGTCTGGGCGATCTCGTCGTCCGGGTCGAGCTCGGAGAGCGTGACGTAGACGGCCTCGGCGCCCTCCTTGTCCTTCGCGCTCTCGTGCAGACGGGCGGCGCGGAAGAGCAGGCTCTTCTTCGCCTCGAGCGGCTTGTCGCGCCCCTCTCCCTCCGGCACTTCGAGCTGATCGGCGGCCATCGAGAAGGCCTCCGCCACGCGCTTGGGGTCGGCGCCTTGCTCGATCGCCGTCTCGAGCGCGAGCGCCGCCTCGTGGCTCGTCGGATCGGCGACGAGCGCGTCGATCCTCGAGTCGATCTCCGAGTCGCTGATCTTGGCCTGGGCCGAGGGTTTGCCGATCCCCTCGAGCAGCTCGATGATCTGCGCAGCCGACTTCGGGCGGCTCGCGGCGCTCTTGTCGAGCAGGCGGGCCACGAGCTCGTCGAGCTCCTTCACCACCCAGCCTCGCGGGGCGAGCTCGCTCGGCGGCGGCGGCGGCTGGCCCGTGAGCGCAGAGCCGAGCTGGAGGGTGCTCGCGCCCTGGAAAGGCGCTTTGCCCGAGAGCAGCTCGTAGGCGAGCGCGCCGAAGGCCCAGAGATCGCCCGAGGGATCGGCGGGGCGACCTTGGAGCTGGTCGGGGCCTAGGCCGCGGAGCGTCGCGGGCGTCGCGAGCGCGAAGGCCCAGGACCCCAGCTTGTCGCTTCCTTGGTCGACGAGGATCGCCCGAGGGGTGCCGCTCGGGCCGCGGCCGACGAGCACGTTCTCGAGCTTCACCGCGCCGTGGGGCAGGTCCTCGCCGCGCGGCTTCACCGCGCCGTGGGCGAGCTTGGCCTCGTGAAGCGCCGAGAGCGCCCCGAGCACGCCGCGCAAGAGCGCGCGCGCCTCGTTCAGGTGCAGGGGACCGGTGCGGCTGATGCGGGCCGAGAGGGGCTGGGCGTCGACGTGGGCGTAGGACGACCAGAGCGTCGCGCCCTCGAGCCCGGCCTCGACCCCAGCCGGCAGCCCCTCGTTGCTCACGCGCGCACCGAGCCGAGCCTGCGCGAGGAAGCGCTGCACGGCGGCCGCGTCGCTCGCGAGCCCTGCGCGGTAGACCTTGAGCACCCGCTCCTGGCCGTCGCGCTTCGCGAGGTAGGTGGTCGCGCGCGGGCCGTCGCCGAGCTTGCGCACGATGGTGAAGGGTCCGAAGCTGGCCCCCGGCTTCAGCTCGTCGCTGGTGACGCCGGACGGGCTCCTGGCGAGCTCGCGAAGCTTCGCGTCGACCTCGTCGCGCGCTGCGACCAGCGCGTCGAGCAGCGCGGGCAGCGCATGGATCTCCGCGCAACGCTCGACGAGCGCGCGCGCGAACGAGGCCTTCGACGCCGTCCCACCGACCGACTCGGGCGGCAGCCCGAGCACCTCGCCGGACAGAGCCATGAGCTCGTCCAAGGAGAACAGACGCTCCAGCTCCCCGCGCACGATCTCGATCGACATGTTCCTCCTCGACGACGCTGCCCCGCTGCCCGGACTCGACAGGTTGGCTCGACCATCGAGCCGCCACGGGGGCGCCGGATGCTAGGCAAAAGGCTCCGGCGGGTGAAGGAGAAACGCGCACACGCGGCTCCTTCGATCGGCTCGGGCCCTGACGCGCCGCGCCTCGAACACTTGCCCAACTGCGCAGCGACGTGCGAAGTCAGCCACCGGTCCTCCGATGCAGCGCCTTGCGATCTTCGTCGAGCGTGTCCTGCCGATCGCCGTGCTGGTGCTCGCGCTCGTCGGCGCTCCGCTCATGATCTTCGCGCCCGAGGGGCTGCCTCGACTGCGTGGGCTCGAGCTCGAGCTCGAGCAGGTGGGGGCCGAGAACCGGCAGCTCCAGCGGGAGATCGACGAGCTGCGGGGTCACGTCGAGCGGCTCCGCGACGACCCGGCCGCGGTGGAGCGCATGGCTCGCGAGGACCTCGGCCTGCTGAGGCAGAGCGAGGTGGTCTTCCAGTTCGCGGGAAAGCGCCGCTGACCGAGGCGCGCTGCGCACCGACCCCGCGCCTCTGGTATGGTGCACCGCGTGACGGTGGAGCTCGCGCGACGTCTCTTGTCCACCGGGGCCGTGCAGGCCCGCGACGTCGAGGCAGCGCTCTACCTCTCGGTCGCGCGTGGCGTGTCGGTGGCCCGCGCGCTGGTCGACGGCGGCGCGCTCAGCGAGCGGGCGCTCGACGAGGAGCTCTCGCGAGGTGGCGGCGTGGCCGCGCGACAGGTCGCTGCTTCGGCGAAGATCGCCGCGAGGCTGCCGCGGGGCATGTGTCGCATGCTCGCGGCGGTGCCGACCCGCGTCGACCCAGCGACCGGCGTGGTGGAGGTCGCCACGGTGGACGCGCTCGACGCGCACGTCGCCGCCGAGTTCGGCTTCCAGCTCGGCCAGCCGGTGCGCCTCGTGCGCGTCACGATCGCGGCGGTCGAGGAGGCGATCCGGCGGCTCGAGCTCGGCCAGGACGCGGGGGCAGGCACACGACCCAGGCGGAAGACCCCAGCGTTCCCTCACGGAGCGCCCGACTCGGTGCCGCCGCCACCACCGGTGCCATCGCCGGAGGAGGTGCCGATCCCCTTGGTCCGCCGGACGAGCATCGCGCCCCCGCCGGACTCGGACGACGTGCCGCTCCTGCTCAGCGTAGCGCGCTCCACGGAGAACCGGCCGTCCGGAGGCGGCGCGATCGCGAGCGGCTCGCCATCGAACCGAGGCGTCGGCGAGTCGGGTCCAGAGCCGCTTCGGGAGCCTCGCCCCCACGCGCTCGAGGCCGCCGTGGGCACGCCACCTGGGCCGCCCGTGCTCGATGCGAGCGGCCAGGCCCGCGTCGCGAACGGCGCGAGCCAGCGGCCGTCGCTGCTCGTCGAGCCCTCGCCCGCAGCGCCCGCGGTGTCGTTCCCCTCGAGCCCGCCGCCAGCGATGCCCGCCGTGAGCGCGCCGTCGGGCGGCGCGGGCGCCTCCGCCGCACGGCCCGGGTGGACCGCGCAGGCTGCGTCGGGGGCGTCGCCGCCGCCGGACATCCCGGCGCCGACGCCGTCGAGGCCCACCCTCGCGCTCGACCCGAGCGAGCTCACCCCGCTGCCCGAAGACCGCGGCCCGGCGCTGCCGGTGCCTGGGGCGACCGGCGCGAGCTTCGCGAGCCTCGCGGAGATCCTCGGTGCGCTCGACCGAGCGGTCGACCGCGACGCCATCATCGAGCTCGCGCTCACCGCGATGCTGCGGGTCGCCGAGCGAGCCGCCGTCTTCGTCGTGCGACGCGAGCACTTCCACGGCTGGGTGTGCAACCCGGCGTTCGGAGCCGAGGAGCAGCTGCGGGAGGTCGCGGTGCCGCAGCGTGTGCCGAGCGTGCTCGCGACCGCGGTCGCCGCGGGTTACTACCTCGGCCCGATCCCGGGCACGAGCGCGCACGGCAGCCTCATCGGTGTGATGGGGCACGCGAGCCGGGAGGTGTCGGTGGTCGTGGCGCGCGTCGCCGGTCGACCAGCGCTCCTGCTCCTGGCCGACGAGCTGGACGACACGCTGCTCGGCACCCGCGCGATGGGCGAGGTTGCCGGGCACGTCGGTGCGGCGCTCGAGCGGGTGTTGCTCCGCAAGGCCTGAGGGCTCGGTGTCCGTCCGGAGAAGCCGATCCGAGGGGTTCGGCTTCTTGCGACTCGTCGGTCGTCAGAAATCGAGAAGTGCGGAGAGTTCGGCGAAGAACGCTCCGTCGTCGGCTGTCGCGCGCAGCGCTCGGGCCCCAGCCCCAAGCGCTGTTCGGCATTTCTGGTCACGTCTTCGGCCTCGGTTCCGCGCGCTTCCGAGGCCGACGGCGCTCTGCTATGGCGGGGCCTCCCCGTGAAGCGCACTCCACTCGCCCTCGTCGCCTCGCTCGCCCTGCTCTCGATCACGACGCCGCTCGCGCTGGGCTGTGGCGGCAGCGGAGAAGGCGCACCGCTCGCCACGAGCGCTCCCTCGGTCGCGCTCTCGGGCGTGCCGACGGCGAGCGCGTCGGCGACGGCCCAGGCCTCGTCCGTGGCGTCGGCCGCCGCGCCGCCGCCGGAGGCTCCGCTCCCCGAGGTCGAGGTGAAGAACATCGGCATGCACATCGGCGGTGGCCCCAACGACGCGCCGACCAAGGCGCCGATCAAGCGCAGCGTGGAGCCGCACTTCGACGCGTTCCGCCGCTGCTACGCGGTGATCCAGCCGCCCGACACGGGCGACGTGAGCGTGGACCTGCGCATCGAGCGCGAGGGCGGCCGAGCGGCGCTCACCAAGTACAAGAGCGCGCTGAAGGGCGAGGGCTTCGAGGCTTGCGTGCGCGAGGTCTTCGGCGCGATCGACTTCGAGAAGCCGAAGACGGGCGCCACCGTCGTGAGCTACTCGCTGCGCTTCACACCCAAGAAGCGCTAGCGAGCGCGCGGCTCAGAACGCGAGATCCGTCGCGATCTGCGCGTTGCGCTTGACGTTGCTCTTGTCCTCGCGCGAGGGCGCGCTCGCCGGCTTCGGCGCGCCGGCGACCGGGCTCGCGGCAGGCGGCGGCTCCGCGAAGCCACTCGCCGCGCGCGACAGCTCGGCCTCTTGCATGGCGAAGCTGTCGTCGACGTCGCGCGCGCGGCCGGCGGGGGCGCGCCCCTTGGCCCGCGACTGGCTCTCCACGAGCGACTGCTTGGCTTGCTCGAGCTTCTTCTTGGCTTCGCCGGACTTGCCGACCGAAAAGAGCGTATTCGCCTCCTTGAGCGCGCTCGCCGTCCGGCTCCGCTGCAGCCGGTCGAGCACCAGCGCGTCGGTGTCGCTCGACGCCTCGCCGCTCGGCACACGCAGCAAGGCGAGCTCGCCGCCCACCTTCGTCGGCCGATCGCTCACGAGATCGCGGTAGGCGACGTCGACCCTGGCGATGCCCTGGGCTCCCGGTGCGCGCGCCGGAAGGCGCAGCTCGACGAGCACGGTCTTCGTCTCGCCCTTGCCGATGGCACCGAGCGGCACCGTGAGCCGCGAGCCACTCCGCTGGAAGCCGCGGTCGAAGACCTGGACGAGCTCCACCTCGGGCGAGAGCTCGATCTCCGCCACGGCGCTCGCCGCCACGCTCTGCGTGAGCGCCGCGGCCTCGGCCTCGAAGACGCGGCTGAGCGCGGCGTCGTTCTCGACGAAGTAGTGTCGCCCGTTGGAGGCGAGGGCGAGCGCGCTCAGCGCCTTCTCGTCGTAGTCGACGTCGACGCCGATCGTGGTGATGCTCACCGCCTGGGTCTGCGCGCGCGCGGCGATCGAACGGAACCCCGGCAGGTCCGTGACGCCATGGTTGGCCTGGCCGTCGGAGAGCACGATCATGCGCTGCAGGGCGTCGGCCTGACCGGACGGCGAAGCCTGGCGCAGCTCCGAGAGGCCGGCCTCGATGCCGCAGGACATGCAGGTGTCGCCACCGAGCTGGATCCTGCGGATGGCGGCCTTGATCGACTCGCGGCTCCCGCCGTCGACGCGCGTGTGCGGCACGACGGTCTCCACGCGCGTGTCGAAGGCCGTGACGGAGACTCCGTCCCCGTCCTGGAGGCGATCGACCGCGGCCTCGGCGGCGTGGATCGCGTGGAGGATCCGGGTGCCCTTCATCGAGCCCGACTTGTCGATCACCAGCGAGAGGTTCGCGGGCGCCGCGCCACCGGCCGCGGAGCTCGAGCCCCGCACCTCGACGAGCACGAAGGTGCTCGCGCCGGCCGTCTCGGCGAGCTTCGGGTGCGCGAGCCTCGCCGCGACCTCCACCGCCTCGCCGGCGGTGAAGTCGGCGCTCGGGGCGCCGGCCGAGGTGCCCGTCGCGAGGCCCAGCGCGGTCCGCTCGCCCTCAGGCTGGCCCGGGTCGGGCTCGCGCGCGACCTCGAAGCCTCCGCGAGGCGTGAGCTGATACACGCCCCCGCCCACCACCAGCGCTCCCATCACCGCTCCGAGCACGACGGTCGTGAGTTTCATCGTTCAATCTCCTCGCTACGCAGTCGGGACTCGGCCGCGCTCGATGCCGGCGGGGCCATCGGGGCGGCGCATGCCGAGCCCCTCGAGCAGGGCCCAGGGGCGCGTGCCGCCGATGAGCACGAGCAGGTGGTCGAAGGGCACTGGCTCGACGGCCTTCCGGGTCTCGCCAGAAATCGGTGTAATTTCCAATGTTTGCGCGTCGACGCGCGCCACCCGATGCCCCCAGATGAGCCGGACCTTGCCGCTCTTGCGGAGCCGCTCGAGCTCCTGGACGTTCCTCGATTGCCCACGTGTGTAAGTAGCGCCACGGTGGACGATTGTGACCGAGGTTCCTGGTTGATTGGCCAGCGCGACGGCCGCCTCCATCGCCACGTCGCCCAGCCCGACGATGACGAGGCGGCGACCAGCGAGGCTCCGGGCGTCGGCGAGGTGGTAGTGCACGCGCGCGAGGGCCTGCTCGGCGATGGGCGCGTCGAGCTTGCGCGGAGAGCCTCGCTGGCCGACCGAGAGCACGAGGCTCCTCGCGAGGACCCGGCGCAGCGGGGCGCCCTCGCGCTCGGCGTCGACCTCGAAGAGCCCGTCGTCGCGCCGACGTGCGGCGATCACGCGCGTCGACTCCTCGATGGGGAGCTTCGCCTTGCGCACGATGCGCATCCAGGCCGAGAGCAGCTCCTCCTTGGTCGCCTGCTCGAGCCAGAGCTTGCCGTGCACCGGTAGCTCGAGCGGTTGATCGAAGACGAGCTTGCCACGCGGGAAGCTCTGGATGCTCTGGGCGACGCCCCCTTGCTCGAGCACGAGGCTCGAGGCGCCGAGCTCGGCGAGGCGGAGCGCTGCGCTGATCCCGGCTGGGCCGGCGCCGATGACGCAGACGTCGACGAGCTCGAGCCCGCCGGTCTCGACCGGCCGCGAGCGAGTGTGCGCCGAGGCCGCCGCGTGCTCGGCGGCGCGCGCGCCTTGGTGGATGGCGTTCTTGATGAGCGGTAGGCCGGTGACGTCGCCGGCGAGGAAGAGCCCGGGCACCTCGGCGCTCTCGAGCGTCGGGCCGAGCGAGGGGCGCTCGTCGAGGCGATCGGCTTCGCCGAGGTGGAGCGAGCCGTTGGGGCAACGTTGCTCGCAGAGCACGAGCCCGCAGCAGGCCTCGGGCCGGACCACCACCGCGACGTAGCGTTCGACGGCGAGCACGTCGTAGGGGCAAGCGTCGACGCAGGCGTAGCAGCCGAGACAGGTCGAGGTGTCGATGACCGGCAGCTGTCGACGGGGCAGCGTCGGGGCAGGGCTCGTGGGGTCGGGGCTCGGGCGCGTGGCGCGGACGCCCGTGCGCGCGAGCAGCGGGGAGGCCCCGAACCAACCAGCGATCCCGGCGAGCAGCCCAGCGCCGAGCGCGAGCCAGCCGCTCGACCCGCCTCCTTCGCCCACCGGCGGGCTCGGCGCGACGAGCACGGCGTGCCGCGCCGCCTCCCACGCGAAGGCCCGATCGTCTTGGTGCTGCGCTCGGCACACGGGCTCGCGCCCACGCGTCCTGGCCTCGTCGCGGCCCCTCTCAGGGTCGAGCCCCGAGCGGGGCGACCGCTGGGCGCCGAGGTCGGTGGGAAGCGCGCGCCGGTGCTCGTCGAAGCAGAGCGAGGGCTCGTCGGGGCTGCCGCGCAGCGCCGGGCTGCGGCAGCGCTCGAAGGGATCGTCGGCCGCATCGGTGTGACAGCTGAGGCAGGCGGAAGCGGCGACGACCGGGACGAAGAGCTCCCTGCCGGCGTGGAAGCTCAGATCGTCGATCCTTCGCTCGCCGCGGGTGCCGTAGCGGCGCGCGACGCCCTCGGCGGGCAGGGCGACGCCGCCTTGCTCACCGTGGATCGTGTGGCAGCTCGCGCAGCCGAGCTCACCGCGGCGCGCGAGGCGCTGGTGGCCCGGACGGACCGAGGCGTGCGCTCCGTGGCAGGAGGTGCAGGCGCCGCGCGCCAGCTCGAGGTGCGCCTCTCTGCCGGGCGCCGAGTCGCCGTGGCAGCTCTCACAGCGGAGCCCGGCGGCGAGGTGCGGCGGGGTGAGCGGCCCGGGCCCAGCGGGAGGCGCGACCGGGGCGAGAGCGAACGCGAACGAGGTGCCGAGCGCGCTGGCGGCGGCGGCGACGCCGAGGCGAGCGGGGCGCCTGAGATCGCTGCCGCCGGGCGCGTCGGGCCTCCGGGCTCGGCGCGCCTCGGCTGCGGGCCTCGCGGCCACGAAGAGGGTGCGGTTCGAGCGCGGCTCGGCGTCGTCGCGCTGGCTCATCGCCCACACCCCGACGCCAAGGTCGCGTGCACCACCACACCGATCAGCGCGATCACGAAGCTCGCGACGTGGAGCGGCGCGACCCCACGCAGCGCAGCGCTAGCGAGGCGCTGCGCCGGGAGCGCGCGCTGCTCGACCGCGGCGCGCACGAGCTCGTCGAGGCCCTCGAGCTTGTCGCCCCCGCGACCCTCGAGCTTCGCTTCGATCGTCCGCCGCAAGCGCACGCGCTCGGCACGGAGCGAGCGCCTGGCGAGCAGCAGCGCGAGCGGCCCGAGCGGCGCGCGCGCGTAGGGCAGCAGGATCGTCTCGGCGATCTTCTTCACGAGCTCGCTCTTGCCGCTGAGGCCCCGGAAGATGCGGCGCTCGAGCTGTTCGGCGGCGCGAGCGTGATCTTCGGGCAAGAGCGCCGTGGCCTCGATGCGCGAGAGCCTGCGCGGGACGAGCGCGTAGGCGAGGGCGGCGACGAGCCCGCTGAGGGACGCGAGCGCGAAGCTCGAGAGCGCGACCGAGCCGCTGTCGGATGAAGGCGGGCGAAGCGGCGCGTGCACGAGCACGAGACCGACGGCGAGCACGCCCAGCGCGAGATGCACCACGTAGCTCGGCCGCGGAGCGGGCAGCGGCGTGCTCGGAGGGCGCTCGAGCCTCGGAGCCTCGGCGCGCGCGCCTCGTCGGCGGCGCCAGGCCGCGCGGAGCAGCCCTGCGCGCTTGGGCAGCTCGTAGCCCACGAGCCCCGCCATCGCGCAGGCTGCCGCCACGCCGGCCCACCAGCCCGGCCCTCGCCCCGGGGCGAGCTCGCCCCGCGCCTGCAGCGTGATCCCGGCCGCGCCGATGCCGGCTGCTGCGATCGTCGCGCCTGCGAGCCACAGTCGCGTCGCCAGCCGGCGCGTCGATCCGACCAGACCGCCAGCCGTCGCGGGCCTGCCGAGCACCTCCGCCACGTCGGCGAAGTCGCTCGACGGATCGACGCGGAAGATCGCCCCGACAGGGCAGGCCTCGACGCAGCCCGGGCCCTCTGCGCGACCACGGCAGAGATCGCACTTCGTCGCCACCAGCTCCGCGCTCGGGCCCGGAGGTCGAGGCGCGCCCGCTGCGCGTTCGGCCATGTGGATGTTGTCCCAAGGGCAAGCGCGGGCGCAGGCGCCACACCCTGTGCAGAGGGACTCGCGCACGTAGACCTCGCCCTCGGGATCGCGGCCGATCGCGCCGGTCGGACAGTCGATCATGCAGGCGGGCTGCTCGCAGTGCTGACAGCTGTTCGGCAAGAGCAGCGGCTTCGGCGCAGCGAGCTCCGCGGCCCCCATCCGGAAGACGTCGAAGCCCGCCTCGGCGCGTGCGCCGCGCCCCGTCGGTTCGGCGGTGGCCTCCGCGCCGGGCTGCTCGAGCACGCGCAGGCGCGTCGTGAGTTTGTCGCCGCGGCGGTTCATGCGCGCCGTGCCGTGCAGCTCGCCGCAGGCCCAGGTGCAGTGGCCGCAGCGCACGCAGGTGTCCTGGTCGATCACGAGCAGCGAGCGGGCCACGCTCAGCCGGTAGAGATCGCGGAAGGCGTGCTGCGTCGTGAGCGCCGCCGCTCGCCGCACCGGCTCGTCGGGGTCGTCGCCTCCCACGCGGCGCAGCTCCGCGAAGAGCTCGCCGTGCGCCTCCATCACGCTCCGGACCACGCGGCCCGGGATCTCGAGCACGGCCGCCGGACCGCTGGCGACGGCGGAGTCGCGCCGCGCCGTGGCGGTCTCGATCTCGCGGTCGCCGAAGAAGTCTCCCCGACGTACGTAGGCCCGCAGGTGCTGGCGCCCGCCCTCGTCTTCGGTCTGGACCTGGACGAAGCCATCGGCGACGACGTAGAGCGCCGTCGACGGATCCCCACGCCGGTAGATGGCCTCCCCGCGCGCGAGCTCGCGCCAGCGCGCGGCGTCGACCAGCGCGTCGATGGCGCTCGGATCGAGCCGCTTGCCGAGCGGCGCGCTCGCGAGGAGCTCGAGCGTCGCGGTGCGCCTGAGCGAGCGCTCGAGCGCGTCCGCGAGCTCGCTGCGGCCCGCGCGCGCGGTGACCCGCCGGAAGAGATGCGCGGGGATCTCGGCGGCGACCGTCGCTTTGCTCGCGATGGCCTCGTGTCTGCGGGAGAGCGCGAGCGCGGCCTCCGCGCCTGCGTGATCCGAGGCGCCCACCCGACGCACGAGCTCGCGCACCCCGTCCCCCGGGCGCAGCTCGCTGAGCTCCAGCTCGCCACGCGCGACGACGTAAAAGGCGTCGCCGCGGTCGCCGGCGCCGTAGAGACGCTCGCCCGCGGCGAGCTCGATCAAGCGACCGGCAGACTCGAGCTCGGCCGCCGCGCGGGCGTCGAGCCCACGCAAGATGGGGGCGTCGAAGACCGCCTTGGGCCAGGCGGAGCTCGCCGACTTCACCGGCTGACCTCGAGCTCGGCCCGCGCGACCTCGACGATCTCGAGCCGCTCGAGCATCGCCCGATCCACCGAGGGCCCGCTCGGCCGCTTGCCGAGGCGCGTCATCTCGCGCTCGTAGTCGGCGAAGGCGCGGATCAGAAAGGGAGGGAAGGCGCGGAACAAGAGCCTCGCCTCCGCGCGGAGCGGGAGCGCGGCGCCGCGCAGATCGAGCTCGTACACGTAGGTCGTGGGCACGCGCGGAGGAAGCGAGCGTGTGTCGATGATGGCGTCGGGGGCCTTGGCGAGACCTCGCGAGGCGTCCAGCGCACCCACGGGGAAGTAGGTCTCGAAGAGCGCCTCGCGCCCCGATAGGTTGGAGCGACAAGCACCCGTGTCGAGATCGTAGTCCCCGTCGTCGAAGCGATCGGCGCGTGTGCGACCCTGCCCGGGGCCTGGCTCGCAGCGGCCGTCGGCGCCGAGCACGCCGATGCACCTGACGCAGCGCTGGAAGCCGTTCTGGAAGTTGACCAGGCCGCGGCCGCGGAACAGCGTGCCGCCAGCGTCGGGCGGGGGGCTCCAGCGCGGCACGTCCGGGCCGTCGCGTACGTCGGCGCCGAAGAGCCCGATCGGGCGGCCGCCGGCGTCGAGGCGGTTCGGGTCGGTGTTCACGCGCTCGAAGATCTTGTCGCGCAGATCCTCGTCGGCGCGCTCGACCTTGCCCACTTCGTAGACCGTGCGTCCGCGCGCGTCGCTGACGCGCAGGTGCACCCAGAACTCGCGCTCCTGGCTGAAGCCGGCCGGGATGCGGTGCCCGGCGCCGACGTTCTCGACGATCACGGGCAGCTCGAGGCGCCCGGCGCCGAGGCTCGCGCGCCCGAGCTCGAAGCGGAAGCTGTGCGCGAGCAGCATGTCGCGGCGCGCTCGAGACGAGAGCGGGATGCGCGCCGCGTCGAGCGCGGCCTCGTCGATGAGTCCCGCCGGGTACGCGTGTGAGAGCGGCAGATCGACGCCGCTGAAGTAGTGGGTCGACACCGGTCGCGAGGAGCGCGATGCGACGGCGGCGAGCCCCTCCGGTCGCTCGCCCGGCGCGCGTGGCTCGAACACCGTGCCAGGGGGGCAGCCGCGATCGCCGGGGGCGCCTTCTCGTTCCAGGCACACGCCGGGGAAGGCGCTCATGTGGCAGTCTTGGCAGCTCGCCGGCGTGCGCCCGCTGCGGCGCTCTCCTTCGGCCCAGGCCTCCCACTCGCTGTAGGCGTTGCGCAGTCGCTTGAAGTGCTCACCTCGAGTCGCGCCGACGACGTCGCTGCCGAAGAGCCGCACGTCGTGGCAGGCGCCGCAGAAGCGGCTCGAGCGCAGGTAGTCGCGCTGCGCCTCGCTCGGCGCGAGGTGCACACCCGCGGGCGAGTCGGCGAGCTGGCCTCGGGGCACGAGGAAGCTCGAGGGGTCCAGATCGTAGCCGCTGTTGGAGATGCCGAGCTCTCCGCGTCGATCCTCCGGGCGTGCGGAGAAGATCGCTCCCGTGACGAAGCTCGTCCAGCTCGGGTTGCCCTGGTAGCCGCGGGCGCTCTTCGGCCCGACCGGGCCGTGCACCTGGTGACAGAAGGCGCAGGAGATCCCCTCCATCTCGGCGTCGCCCAGCAGATCCCGCACCGGCAGGCGGCTCCGGGCGCTGCCACCCGCGCGCCCCTCCCACGGCGGCATGACGCGGCTCAGGTTCTCGAGCGGGGCGTGGCAGTTGACGCACCAATGTTCTCCGCCCGAGCCGCTCACGGGCAAGCCGCTCTGGGCGTCGCGGCAGGCGACGGCGCCGTTCGTGCGGCGCAGGATCCCGGCGCCCTCCGGGCAGTCTCGGTCGCGGCCGACCTGCTCTTCGATGAGCGACTCGAGCGCGTTGAACAGGGGGCTCTTCACCGAGTGACCCATCACCGAGCGCTTCCACTCGTTCGCCTGTCGCGGGTGGCAGCTCGAGCACGAGGCGGCGTCGGTGTCGGCGGAGGCGAGCGCGGTCGCAGCCGGCAGCGAGGCGCGCGGTGTGGGAGGGGGAGGCGCTGGACCGATCGACGCCAGCGCGGCCGCGGCGATCGCGGCGCCGCCGAGCAGCGGCAGCGCGAGCAGGAGCCGGTCGCGCCGTCCGCGCCTGCTCGGCGCGCGCTGCGGGCTCGCTGGCGCCGCGGGCTGCCCCGGGGCACCCGGCCGCGCGTCGACCGACGCGGGCGTCGAGCTCGTTCGCGCGAAGCGCGCGGGCGCGGTGACGGGCTTGCCCGCCGCCGCCGGCGCGCCGCGCTTCGGGGCAGCTCTCGCGAAGGCGTCGGAGAGCTCGCGCAGCGTCGGCGGCTCCCGCGTGGCCTCGTCGACGCCGAGCGCGCGCAGCACGAGGCTCTGCAGTCCCGGCGGGAGCTCGACCGCGAGCGCCTCGTCGAAGGGCGGGAAGGCCGAGCGCGCCATCTCCTCGAGCGCGCGCCTCAGGCCGAGCCCCTGCAGAGGGTGCCGGCCAGCGACGAGGCGATAGAAGACGAGCGCGAGCAGCCACACGCTCGCACGCCCGTCCCAAGGGCGCCCCTCGAGCTGAGCGAGCGGCGTGTACAGCGGCGGCGGCTCCGTCCCTCGCGTCGGCTCGGTTTCGCCCGTGAGCTCCGCCACGAGCTGGCTCGCGAGCAGGAAGCCCCTGCGGCCGCGAACCGGGCCGATCCCGTCGAGGCCGACCTCTTGGAGGCCGATCTCTTGGATGCCGATCTCTTGGATGCTCAGCGCGCCGGGCTCGAGGCCGAGCTCCGTCGCGAGCGCGAGCGACTCACACAGGTCGCGGACCAGCGCGGCGGCCTCGAGCCAGGGCCAAGGCTCGTGCGAGGTGCGAAACAGCTCGGCGAGCGTCGCTTCGGGGAGCCGACGCACCAGCCAGGGTCCCTCGTCGTCGCGTCCTGCGTCGAGCACGCCTCCGAGGCCGCACTTCGCGAGCGCCTCGAGCGTGCCCAGCTTCGCATCGTCGAGCCGGGGCAGCCGCAGGAGCTCGAGCTCTGCTCGCTCGGCGACCTCATGGCGCGACGCCGCCCCGAGCGTGCCGCGCGACGCGCCGGGCGCGTAGCCTGTCGCTTCGGGGGAGGCGCGCCTCATCGTCGTTTGGGCCTCGTGGTCGCGCCCCCGACGGAGGAGCTCGGTGCCGCGCTCGGGCTCGCCTCGGGCGAGCTGGGCGCGCTCGAGGCGCGCAGCACGTAGGCGACGATGCCGGCCAGGAGCGAGCAAGCCACGATGATCGCGACCGCTACTCTCTGCGGCACCTCACGCGCAGGGGTCGGCCGGTCGAGCAGGGCGATGGTGTCTGCGCGTGGTGCGGGCTCGCGCCGGGCGCCTGCCTCTTCGGTCGCGGGGGCGGACGGCGCGCGTGGGCTGCGCGAGCGGTCGACGATGGGGGCGCTGTCGGCTGGCCGGGCGAGGGACTCGTCGGAGGGGCGACCCGCGGAGCCGCTCGGGGTGCTGCGCCGGTCGGGCTCGCGCAAGCTCGCCGAGAGCCTCGGGCCGGAGGCGCGCTCGTCGGAGGGTGCGTCGTCGGGGCGGGCTTGGCTCGAGCGAGCGGCGCGTGGGCTCGCTGGGACGCGCGTGACGGCGCCCGGGCGCGCGGCGGCGGGCAGGAAGGGCGCGAGCGCCTCGACGACGTCCTCGGCGAGGTAGGGGCGATCCTCGGGAGCCTTCTCGAGCAGGGAGAACAGCAGGTCCTCGACGCCCTTCGGTAGCCCGCTCCGCACCTCCTCGCCGAGCGGCGGAGGCTCGGCGGTGCACTGCAGGTTGAGCAGCTGCCTCGGCGAGCTCGAGCTGAAGGGCGGCTTGCCCGCGAGCAGCTCGTAGAACACGAGCCCGAGACAGTAGAGGTCCGAGCGGTGGTCGATCGTGTGTGCGTCGATCTGCTCCGGGCTCATGTACTGCAGCGTGCCGACGCTCTGGGTGTTCGTCTGGTTCATCGCCTCGATGACCTTCGCGATCCCGAAGTCCATGACCTTGATGCTGCCGCCTTCGACCACCATGATGTTCTCCGGCTTCAGATCGCGGTGGATCACCGGCGGGTCCTGGCCGTGCGCGGTGGCGAGCGCGCTCGCGACGCTGGAGACGATCTGCGCGGCCTCGAGCCAGGGCAGCCGCCCACGCTCGTGCAGCACCGAGCGCAGCGTGCGCCCCTCGAGGAACTCGAGCACCATGACGAACTCGCCACCGACCTCGATGCTCGCGAGGCTGCGCACGATGTTCGGGTGCTCGAGGCGCGCGAGGATCTGCATCTCGTTGACGAAGAGCTTGCGCGCGTGGTCGCTCTTCGAGAGCTCCGGGTGCAGGACCTTGAGCGCGACCCTGCGCTTCGAGAGGCGCTCCTCGGCTTCGTAGACCTTCCCCATGCCGCCTTCGCCGACGAGGCGCCGCACGAGGTACTCGCCCATCTGATCCATGCTCTGGCATTCCTCTTCGAGATGCAGGGCTTGGCTCGAGACGGGCAGCATGGGAAAACGATCCATCTCCCACGTGACCACGAGGCCCTGAAACGTGACCGCGATTCTACGCTCCCTCCGAGGCGCGGCGGTGTTCGTCGCTCTGGCGTGCGGCGTGGCGGCTTGCAGCTCCCCCGCACCCGAACCCTCGCCGAGCCCCTCGAGCGCCCAGCCGCGCGGGGTCGCTCCGCTCGAGCTGCGCGTACCGGAGCGCTGGATCCAGCTCGAGAAGAGCGAAGCCGGCGCGAGGCGAGGGGTCTGGAAGGTCGGCCGGGTCGGCAACGATACGAACGACGTGGAGATCCAGCTGCTCTACTTCGGCACCGGGGCACAGGGCGACCGCGACAAGAACTGGGATGCCTGGATGGCCGAGTTCGATGGCGATCCGAAGAGCTCTGCCAAACGCAAGAGCGGCAGCTCGCCAGCCGGCCCCTACGAGGCCTTCGAGATCGAGGGCAACTTCAAGCTCGACGTGGGGCCGAAGCTGCGCGGCCGCTCGGCAGCTCAACGAATCCTGTCCGATCACGTGCTGCTCGGCGCCGTCGTGCGCACCCCCGAGCGCGGCAACTGGTTCCTCCGCATGGTCGGGCCGCGCGAGACGATCGGCACCGTGCGCGCCGACTTCTACGCCGTGCTCGACGCCGCGCGCTGAAGACGTGACCAGAAATGCCAAACAGCGCTCGGGGGTGGGGCCCCGAGCTCCGCGCGCGGCAGCCGACAACAGAGAGTTCTTCGCCGAGTTCTCCGCATTTCTCGATTTCTGACGAACGACGAGTCGAAAAGCCGAACCACCGGGTTCGGCTTTTCTGGTCAGCTATTGAGCCCGGCTTCAGTTCAGCGGGGTCGCGCTGAAGGTCGTGTACACCACGCGGCGCGCCTTCGCGCCGATGTCGCCGACGTCGAAGGTCTGCGTGGTCGACAGATCGAGCCCACCGTCGCCTGCCGAGCCGGACGGCAGCTGCATCTTCGACTGCACGTTGACCACGATCGTGGCGCCCTTCTCCCAGTCGCCCGTCAGCGCGAGCTTGGCGCCGCCGAGACTCGCCTTCACCGACTGCGCGATCGCGTTCCACGTCGCCGCGTCGCCTCCGGATTGGGAGAGCACCCGCACGCCCGTCACGCGCCCGCCCGGTCCGAGCGTCACCTGGATGGCCGCGCGTGCATTCGACGGCACGTCGGCCGCGTAGACCGCGCCCTTGACGACCGAAGCGACCGAGCCTGCGGCCGGGAGCTGGAGCCCGAGCTTCTTGTCGCGCTCGCGCAGATCGCTCGAGAGCAGCTTGTTGGCGACGTCACGCTCGGCGCGCGGCGCCTTCGGGGCCTGGGTGGCGGCCGGTGCGGCGGCGAGCGCGGACGGGGCCAGCATGCCGGGCTGGGCCCAGAGCGGTCCTTGGGGGCCGATGCCGGGCGGCGCCCAGTCGTTCGACGAGGGCGCGCTCCACTCGTCCGGAGCACCCGAGCCCGGCTCGGGCGCCGTGATCACGGGGCCGGTGCTCGGCTCGGTCAGCGGGTCGGTGGCGCTGCGGTCGCCCGGCTCGACGACGCGTCCCGGTGCGAGCTCCTGCATCGCCGCGCGCGGGCTGCGGTCGAGCGCCCTGTCGAGCGCCGGCGCGAGCGCTGCACCAGCGATGGGCTCCGAGAGCTGCTCGGGCGGGCTCTCGGGAAGCTCGACCTCGACGAGCTCGAGTGGTCGCAAATCGCTCGAGGCCGGGTAGGTCGGCGGCGGGAAGGCGCGCGCGACCACGAGCGCGCCGGCGTGCAGCAGCACCGCGAAGCCGACCGAGACGAGCTCCGCGCGCTTCACGGGCGCGCCTCGCGTGCCCAGCCAGCCTGGACCGAGCCAGCCTGGACCGAAGGAGCCGGGATGGGCGCAGCGGGACCCGGGGCAGCGTGGGCTCGGCCAGCGCCGGCGCTCGAGGCACCACGCGGGAAGAGGCCGTGGCGCCCGGCCGCCCGCAGCTCGTTCATCGAGCGACGCATCGAGCGCATCACCCGCACGTAGAGCCTCTCGACCTCGGCGGGATCGTCGGCCGCATCGGCAGGGAGACCACTCTCGATCGGCGCACAGATGCGCGTGTGGATCTTCACCGGCGGCGGCAGGTGAGGCGCCGCCACGCCCGCGACGAGCCCGTAGGGCAGGGCGAAGCCGAGCGGGGCGACGTTCGTACGTAGGAAGCTGCGCAGCCGCAGCTTGTCCGCGAGCCAGCGACCGTCGCTCAGCAGGTAGAGGCTCTCGTGGCCCCCCACGCTCACGATCGGCACGATCGGGACGCGGCTGCGCAGCGCGAGCCGGATGAAGCCTCGCCGCTCACCGAAGTCGACGCGGTAGCGGTCGCGGAAGGGCTTGCACGCGTCGACGTCGCCGCCCGGGAAGACGAGCACCGCGGCGTCGCGCGCGAGCGCGCGGCGGCCGTTCTCCGGGCTCGCGGCGATGGCGCCGGCCGCGTTGAACCAAGCGCCTGCCGCCGGCAAGCCGAAGGGCACGTCGTGCATCAGGCCGTAGGCGACGCGCCCGTGACCGTAGCGGCGCCAGAACGCGGCCATGTGGCAGAACATGTCGGGTGTGCCCGTCATGCCGTTGTGGTTCGCGACGAGCAGCACGCCTCCCGAGGGGATCTCCTGCTCGAGCTCCGTCTCGCAGCGGAAGTAGCCGTCGTAGAGCGCGTCCATGAAGGGGCGCACGCCGGCGATGAACGCCGGGTCTCGCGCGTCGAGATCGTTGGGGCGCGCCCGCCGCCCGGCGCAGCGCGCGAAGGTCCTCGCCGCGTCGCGCAGCTCGCGTGCGCTGGGCCTGGGCGCGCGCTCCACGCAGAGCAGCGGCGACGCCGGCCGAGCAGGCTCCGCGCCGTCGGGCAGGTGCCCCGGCCGAGGAGCCGGCTCGCCGGCACCCCGTGGCTCGGTCCAGACGTTCACCCCTCGGGGTTAGCGCGCATGGGGCCAAAAGGGAAGAAAGGCCAGGGTCGATTTCGGGCTCGAGGCCGTGTGGGCGTCCTCTCCGGAAGATCCAGCCGCGGGCTCACGTAGACTCCTGGCATGGCCGATCGACGCTCCGACCCGCCCCCTCCGCAAGGCGCCGCTTCATCGTGGCTGGTGGGCGCGCTCGACCAGCGCACCGACCTCGTCCCGCCGGCCTGGCCCGCCCAATCGGCCTCGCACCGCAACGTGGTACAGCTGCCCGCCGTCTCCGACGAGCTCGTGAGGGCGCTGCGTGCCCGCGGTCCGAAGCGGCCGGCGAGCGCCCCGGAGGCCGCTCGCCGTGGCCGGTACCCCACGCCGCGCAGCCTGCGTCTCGACGCCGCCGAGCCCCCGCCCAGCGTGCACGTGGTCGGCCCTGCGGTGGCGCCGGTGCCGGCGGGTCCGACGCGGCCCTCCGCCGAGCACGCCGGGCAGGCCGAGTCCTACGCACCGGTCGACCGCGGCGGCTGGGCGCCCCCAGCGCAGCCTGCATCGCCCCCGCTCGCGCAGGCCTCAGGGTCCTCGTTCCACGCACAGCTCGCATCGGCGCCGCGCCAGGCCCCGCCGCTCGCAGAGGGCGTGCCGAGCGCCCGCGGCCTCGAGCACCCTGTGGTCGTCGGCAGCTTGCTGCTCTGCGCGCCTCCGATCGGGCTCGCGCTCTTGTGGGCCAGCCGAGCCTACGGACGCGAGGCGAAGATCGCGCTCACGGGCGTCTCGGCGATGATGATGTTGCTCGCCGCCGCCTTCGGGCTGGTGCTGCTCGCGCGCTGAGGCTTGGCCGTGGACGCGGAGCAGCTCAGAGCGGTGGCAGCTCGACGCGCTGCCCCGCGCGGATCCCGCGCTTGCGCGTCCAGCCCGCGTTGACCTCGATCACGTACTTCGCCGGGCACCCGGGCGAGTAGGTGTTCTCGTTCAACGTGGGCACGTTCTCCTCGATGCCGACGATGAGGCCGTCGGCCGCGACGAAGATCATGTCGAGCGCGATGCAGGTGTTCTTCATCCAGAACGCGAGCCTGCGCTCGCGCTCGAAGACGAAGAGCATGCCGCGATCGTCGGCGAGCTGGGTGCGGTACATGAGGCCGCGCTGCCGCTCCTCGTCGCGCCTCGCGAGCTCGACCGTGAGCTCGAGTGGACCACCCGAGGCCTCGAGGAAGCGCAGGCTCGCCGTCGCCAGCTCGGGGAAGGGCGTGGGCTCCGGGCAGCCGGCGGCCGGGCCGGGTGGGGGCGCCGGGCGCTCGGGCTCGTCGGTCGTGGGGCGGATGCAGCGCAGCGGCGCAGCCGGCGCGCTCGGCGCGGCCGCGGTCGCCACGACCGAGAGGCTGCCGCTCGCAGGCTGTGCCGGCGAGCCGCTCGCAGCGCGGGGCTGCTCCACGCGGCCATCGCAGGCGAGCAGGCAGAGCGTCAGCGCGCAGGCAGATCGAAGTCCAGGCCCCGTTCGCATGGTAGGCCGCCGCTACCACGGCGGCTCGCCGGCGTAGAGGGCGGCCTCGCCCCGGGTTGTGGTAGATCCTGCGCCGTGAAGAACGCGCAAGCACTCGTCGTCGCCCTGCTCTCCGTCTCGCTCTCGGCCTGCGAAGCTCCCACGCCCGAGCCCGAGCCGACGCGGGATCCCGCTGCCGGGCTCGTCCAGAGCGCTTCCACGAAGACGCAGGCGGGTGGGGGCACCTTGGGTGCGTCGGCGCCTCAGCGCCCGAAGCGCAAGATCCACGCGAAACCCGTGGCGCAGGTGCCGGTGAGCGAAGGCGACCCCGAGAAGGGGGAGTTCACGCTCGACGAGGCCACGAAGGGCCTCGAGGGCGAGGGCGATCTGCACGCCAGCATCGAGACCGATCGCGGCACGATCGACTGCCGCCTCTACGCCGACAAGGCGCCCATCACCGTCGCGAACTTCGTAGGGCTCGCGCGCGGCCTCCGCCCCTTCCTCGAGGACGGCAAGTGGATCCAGAAGCCCGCCTACGACGACACGAAGTTCCACCGCGTGATCAAGCACTTCATGATCCAGGGTGGCACGCAGCACGGCGCCGAGGAGGCCGGCTACGTGATCCCCGACGAGATCTGGGAGGACGCGACGCACGATCGTGTCGGCCTGCTCTGCATGGCGAACCGCGGCGCGAACACGAACTCGAAGCAGTTCTTCATCATCGACGAGCCCGACCCCGCGAAGGGGCCGCCGCTGCACCTCGACGGCGGCTACACGATCTTCGGCGAGTGCAGCCCCTCGAGCACGATCCACGACATCGCCTCGGTGCCGACGCGCGGCGACAAACCCACCACCGCGCCGGTCATCCGCAAGGTGACGATCGCCCGACGCAAGGGCTGAGCTGCGCAGCGATCGTCGCACGCGCTCCTCAGCGCTGCTCAAACCGTGCTGCCGGGCTCCCCGTGCCGAGCAGGGGCGATGTAGACTCGCGCACATGCGACGCACAGGCTGGTCGATTGCGTTCGTCGTCGCGGTGCTGCCCAGCGCCGTCGCAGGTCTGGGCACGGCCTGCAGCGACACCATCGTGATCCCACGCGACGGCGAGGGCGGGGCCGGCTACGGCGGCGAGGGCACGGGCCTCATCCCGTCGTCCACGACGACGAGCGGCTTCGACGCGGGCAAGGACGCCACGAGCGACTACGTCGATCCGGGCTGCCCGAACCCCCAGCCGCCCATCTACGACTTCGCTTGCGACCCCTACGAGCAGGGCAACGGCGACTGCGCGCCGGGCGAGGGCTGCTACATCTACGTGCAGTACCCGAGCGACCCCTGCGGTCAGGAGGTCTACGGCGCGTTCTGCATGGCGGTCGGCCCGGGCCAACAAGGCGACCCCTGCAGCGGCGCCCAGGACTGCGGCGCGGCGCACGTGTGCGTCGTCACCGGAGCGGGCACGCAGTGCGTGGAGCTCTGCCCGCTCGAGGGACCGAGTGGTTGCCCCTCGGGTCTGGTCTGCGAGCCCATCGACGTCGAAGGCTTCGGCGGTTGCCTGTAGGCTCGGCCGGCTTCCCCTCCGAGCATGCGAGCCGAACAAGCGATGAAGCGACCCACGACCGCGCCCAGCCCGAGCACCGGCGCACGATCCCCGCTCGCGGCTGGGCTCGCCGCTTCGTTGGCGCTCAGCTTCTCCCTGGCGCTCACCGCGAGCGCCTGCGGGTCGCGCTCCGAGCTCGATCGTGGCGAGCCACTCGAGCCGCTTCCGGCCTGCATCGTCGACGCCGACTGTGATGGCTTCGACGACCTCTGTCGCAATACGCGCTGCCGCCTCGTGCCTCCTGGTGAAGGCGGGGGAGCGGCCGAGTCCGGCGAGGGTGGCGGCGGCGGCGAGCTCGTCGCCAGGTGCGTCGAGGTGAACCCGGTCGAATGCGACGACGAGGACGAGTGCACGGCCGACACCTGTGACCCGGACACGGGGCTCTGCAGCTTCGACCCCTTGAGCTTCGACCTCGACGAGGACGGCTACAACGGGCCGCGCGAGGGCTACAAAGCCGGCGAGCCCGGCGCCTGCGGCGACGACTGCGACGACGCCAACGCGGCCGCGTTCCCGGGCAACCCGGAGGTCTGCGACGGCGTCGACAACGACTGCAACGGCGTCGTCGACGACGACGCGAGCTTCGTGCCGCTCGACGCGCAGCCGGTGCGCGTCTCCACCGACGAGATCTCTCCCGCGAGCCCTTCGAGCCTCGCCTACGGCGGCAGCTCCTACACGGCGGTGTACACGGGCACCTCGAGCGGCTTCCGGGTCTACCGGAACCTGCTCTCCGAGACCGGCGCGTCGATCGGCGATGGTCAGCAGTCGCTCACGCTCAACTCGGCCGACTCCACCGGCGGCGTCGCCATCTGGACGGGTGATCGCTACGGCGTCGCCTACCAGGCCCGCTTCGAGGGAGACTACGAGGTCTACTTCGTCACGGTGGACGCGAACGGCCAGCCCTTCGGGCCGCCGACGCGCATCTCCGAGGCCTTCGGCTTCTCGGTCAACGTCGAGCTCGCGTGGACGGGCACACGCTTCGTCGTGGCCTGGCAAGACGAGCGCGACGGGCTCTTCCAGATCTACGCGCGCCTCGTCGATCTCGACGGCGTGCCCAGCTCGGCCGAGACGCCCCTCACGCAGTTCGGCGGCTTCGAGAACGAGTCGCCCGTCGTCGCCGCGAGCTCGCAGGGCATCGGCGTCGCGTGGCTGCGCTCCGACCTCTCGAGCGGTGTGAGCTCCATCGAGTTCCAATCCTTCGGCTTCGACCTCGCGCCGCTCTCGGACCGGGTCTCGCTCACCGACGGCACCAGCGAGGCCGTCGGGCCGACGGTCGCGTGGAACGATGGCGAGTACGTGGTCGCCTGGTTCGACAAGTCGCGCACGCCGCGCGGCATCTGGGGCTCGGTCGTGAGCGGCGGCGGCAGCGTGCGCGTGCCCGCGAAGCCCGTGTCGAGCCCGCCCTCGAACGCGCGCTCGCGCTACCCCGCGATGCGCGCGCTCGGCGATCGCGTGCTCTTCGTCTACGCCGACGATCGGGATCAGAACCAGGGCTACGAGCTCTACTCCCGCATGCTCGACGCCTCGCTCGAGCCCTTGCCGAGCGGCCTCAGCGCCGAGCAGCGCATCACCACGGCGGCGGGCGACAGCATCTATCCGAAGCCTGCCTTCGGGCCGGACGGCGACGTCGGCGTGCTCTTCAGAGACGATCGCGACGGCGCCCAGCACGTCTGGTTCACGCGGCTCGGCTGCTTCGCCGGCGGCAACTGAGACACGAACTCGGCGCCGCGCTTCGGGGCGATCGCGTGGCCTCGCGCTCGTCGCGCGTGCCGTGAGGGGGCGCCCGCTCAGCTGGTGCTGCGCCGCGTGAACGCGCCAGCCTGGTGGACCTTGCCCGGCAGGGCGCGACCGACGAGCTGCTCGGCGAGGCGGCCGGCCTCGAGCAGCTTGCCGAGATCGACCCCGGAGCGGAGACCCATGCCGTCGAGCATGAACACCAGGTCCTCGGTGGCGAGGTTGCCGCTCGCGCCGGGCGCGTAGGGGCAGCCGCCGAGCCCGCCCACCGAGGCGTCGAAGTGGCGCACCCCGAGCTCGAGGCCCATGAGCGCGTTCGCGAGCGCGGTGCCGCGTGTGTCGTGGAAATGCAGCGCGATGGCGTCGAGCGGCAGCTCGGAGCGCAGCGCGTTCACCACGTCGCGGACCTTGTTGGGTGTGCCCACGCCGATCGTGTCGCCGAAGGAGATCTGGTAGCAGCCCAGATCGGCGAGGCGCCGCGCCACGTGCATGACTCGCGCGAGCTCCACCTCGCCTTCGTAGGGGCAGCCCCAGACCGTGGAGACGTAGGCGCGCACGCGCACGCCCGCCTCGAGCGCCGGCGGGACGATCTCGCGGAAGACCTCGAGCGTGGTGTCGATGGTCTTGTTGACGTTCATCTTGTTGTGCGTCTCGCTCGCCGAGAGGAAGACGGCGATCTCACGCAGCCCCACCGAGAGGGCTCGCTCGAGGCCCTTCTGGTTGGGCACGAGCGCGCTCAGCCAGCGCCCTTCGGCCGCGCCGAGGCGCTCCACCAACTCGGCGGCGTCGGCGAGCTGAGGCACCCACTTGGGTGAGACGAAGCTCGTGATCTCGACGCGCGTGAGCCCGGCGTCGAGCAGCGCGCGCACGAGGCGCTCCTTGCCGTCGAGCGGCACGACGACGCTCTCGTTCTGCAGGCCGTCGCGCGGACTCACCTCGACGATGCTGACGCTGTCGGGCTGTAGCGCGAGAGGATCGTGCGCGGACGCCGCCGCTGCGGTCATGGGCTGCATCGTGGAGGCCCGTGCGTGAGGGGTCAAGCTCGCGGCGCGCGGCCTCGTCGGCGCCGGCCAGCCGCGAGCGGCTCAGCTCTGCACGAGCCTGAGACGATGGGCGCCGTGGCGGGGGATCGGGACCGCGTACTCTCCCGAGAAGCACGCGTGGCAGAAGCCCTTCTTGCGTGAGGCGCTCTCGGGCGGCTGGGCGAGGTCTGCGCCCGGCGCGTCGTCGCCGGCCTCGCCGCCCTCGAAGGCGCCGCTCTTGCGGCGGCCCTTGCGCTCGATGACGGTGCGCACCGCCGCGACGAGGTGATCGAGCGACAGGTAGCCGACCGAGTCGGCCTCGAGGAACTCGCAGGTCTTCTCGACGGTGTGCGTCGACGCGATGAGCTCGCTGCGCGTGGGGGTGTCGATGCCGTAGAAGCAAGGCCACTTCGTCGGTGGGCTCGAGATGCGCACGTGCACCTCGCGTGCGCCTGCGTCGCGCAGCATGCGCACGATCTTGCGGCTGGTCGTGCCACGCACGATCGAGTCGTCGACGACGACCACGCGCCGACCCTCGAGCAGATCCCGGTTCGGGCTCAGCTTGAGGCGTACGCCGAAGTGGCGGATCGAGTCCTGCGGCTCGATGAAGGTCCGGCCGACGTAGTGGCTGCGGATGAGGCCCATCTCGAAGGGCAGGCCGGAGCCTTCGCCGAAGCCGATCGCCGAGGGTACGCCCGAGTCGGGCACCGGCACGACGATCGCGTCGCCGTCGGCGGGGCCGAGGAGCGGGTGCTCGAGCGCGAGCCTGCGGCCGAGCTCCTTGCGCACCTCGTAGACGCTCGCGCCCTCGAGCACCGCGTCCGGACGGGCGAAGTAGACGTACTCGAAGAGGCAGTGCGCGCGAGGCCGCGGCTCGAAGGGGTAGGAGGAGCGCAGGCCGGAGTCGTCGACGACGAGCATCTCACCGGGCTCGACGTCGCGCTCGAACTCGGCGCCGATGAGCTCGAAGCTCGTCGGCTCGCTCGCGACGACGTACACGTCGCGGCCCTCGCGCTTCATGCGACCGAGCACGAGCGGCCGGAAGCCTCGGGGGTCACGCACGGCGACGAGCTTGCCTTCGGTCAAGAGCAGCAGGGAGTAGGCGCCCTCGACCTTCGAGAGCGCGTCGACGATGCGGTCTTCGGGCGCGACCTCGCTCGAGCGCGCGAAGAGGTGCACGATCGTCTCGGTGTCGGTCGAGCTCTGGAAGATCGACCCCTTGAGCTCGAGCTCGCTCCTCAGGGCGTCGTGGTTGGTGAGGTTGCCGTTGTGGGCGAGCGCGATGGACCCTTGTGCGTAGTCGACCGCGAGCGGCTGCGCGTTCTTCAGCTGCGAGGCGCCGGCGGTGGAGTAGCGCACGTGCCCGATCGCCGCGTTGCCCGTGAGCGCGCCGAGCTCGGTCTCCGAGAAGCCGGCCTGCACGAGGCCCATCGTCTTGTGGGCGAAGAGGCGCTCACCGTCCGACGAAGCGATGCCCGCCGACTCTTGGCCCCGGTGCTGCAGCGCGTGCAGGCCGAGGTAGGTGATCTTCGCAGCCTCGGAGTGCCCCCAGATGCCGAAGACGCCGCACATGGGGGGCGTCTAGCACGGCCTCGGGCCGGGTGCGCGACCCGTGACGGAGTCCTGGCGAAGGACGCGCGCCGAGGGCGTGGAGCCTCGGCCCGCGCGCCGCCGAGCCCCTCACTCGAACTTGCCGGTCACCGAGAGGAAGGTGAGCTTGTCGTTCGTCTCGCGCAGGCGCGAGGTGAGCATGCGCACGAAGCTCCAGAGGACCTCGTAGGCGAGATCCTTGTGCAGGAAGAGCAGGTCCTCGAAGGCGTCCTTCGGCAGCGCGAGCAGCTTGCAGCGCTCGTGCACCTTGGCGTCGGCGGAGCGCGGCGCAGCGTCGATGAGCGCCATCTCGCCGAAGACCGCGCCCGGGCCGAGGATCGCGAGCGCCTCTTCGCCCATGCCCGGCACGTCTCGGCTGATGCGCACGCGCCCTTCGAGGATGACGTAGAGCTTGTCGCCCGGCTCACCGTGCTTGAAGATCTGCGTGCCGAGGCCGTGCGACTCCTCGCAGGCGATGCGGCCGATGAGGTCGAGCGCCTGGCGCGTCAGCCCCTGGAAGAGCGCGACCTTGGAGAGGCGTTCGACGCGATCGTTGAGCTCCACAGGGCGTGGAGTCTAACCCCGCTGGCTCCGATCCTCCCAGCAATCGCCAGCGGAGGCGGGGCGCGACCATGGGGTCGGCAGCCAGAGTCAGCGAGTGGGCTCAGCGAGCGGGCTCAGCGTGAGAAACGCACGCGGATGGGCGCCGTCGAGGCCGTGGTCGGCTCGCCGCCCCGGTCGAATCCAGGGTTGAAGCGTCGCCCGAGCGCGCACATGCGCGCCGCTCGCCCGAAGCCCGATCCTGGGTCGCTCACGACCTTGACCGACTGAGGGGAGCCGTCGGGGCGCACGGTGACGACGATCACGGCGACCGCTTGGTCGATGCCCTCCGCGTCGGCTTCGGGCGGGAAGGGGCAGCTCCAGGAGGTGGACCCGACGAGGCTCGGCGGTCGGGACTTGTCGACCGTCGGAGGCGGCGGCGCCGCGGGCGCCGTGCCCGTGCCACCCGGCGTGCCGTCGAGCCTGGCCTTGGGGTTGGTGACGGGTTTGTCGCCCTGACCCGTGGTGGCGACCTGGCCGTAGCCTGCGCCCTTGCCGCCGTCGTTGTCGATGATCGTGCCAGCGAACTCGTAGGGCTCCTGCGCGTCGTCCTTCGCCGTCATCGTGTCCATCGCGGCGGCGGGCAGCGGCGCGGCAGCCTTCGGCGGCTCCTGGTAGGGGTCCTCCGGGGGAGGCGGGGCGAGCGTCGGCTGGGGCTCGGGCTCGGGCGGAGGCGGCTCGGGCTCGGGCTCCGGCGGCGGTTCCTCCTTCGGCTGCTCGGGCTTCGGCGCGTCGTCGACCTCGTAGACCGCCCAGAGGTACTCGCGGATCTCGACGCGCGTATCGCGCGCCCAGTGGGCCATGTCGAAGAGCGCGGTCACCGCGCGCGCGCTGGCGTAGCCGTGGAAGAGCAGGGCGACGAGCAGCCCGAAGGCGGTGCCGACGCGCATCGCCCGGTCGCCCAGATCGAGCACCGGCCCGAAGAGCGGCGCCGTGAACGCCATGCCCGCCTGCCCTCCGGCGAGCTCCATCGGGGTGGAGCTCGCGGAGAGGTGCTCGGAGGGCGTGTTCTGCATCGGGCCGTCGAAGGGCAACGGAGCGCGCTCCTTCAGGGTTCGGGCGTCGGGGTTGGGTGTCAGGGCGTGGCGGTGGCGGCGGGCGCAGGCGCCGAGCCGGGCTCGGGAGAGGTGGGCGTCACGCCGAAGGCGATCCGGCTGATGCCGGCCTGCTTGAGCAGGTCCACCACGCGCATGACACGCCCGTGCTGCACGGTCGAGTCGGCGCGGATCGTGGCGCGCAGCTCGGGGTTCTTCGCGAGGGCCTCCTTCGCGAGCGGCAGGACCTTCTCGCTCGCGTCGACCTTCTTGCCGTCGACGAAGAGATCGCCGTTCGGAGCGAGGTCCACGCCGAAGAACACCTGCTGCTCCTGCCCCTTCGCGGCCTTCGGCAGGTCGAGCGGTACGCTCTGCGACACGATCATGCGCGCCGTGACCATCATGATGATCAGGAGCACCAAGACGATGTCGACGAGCGGCGTGACGTTGATGCCCGAGATGACGCCGTCGTCGTCTTCCGAAGAAGCGGCCATCAGCCCTGCTCCTCGCTCTCTTCATCGTCCGCGGCGCGCTTCTTCGCGGCGCCCTTCTTCGAGCTCTCGGACTTCGCCGGCTCGGACTTCGCCGGCTCGGCGGCCTCCTTCGCGGGCTTGCTCGGCGGCGCCGCCGCGATCTGCGGCCGTTTGTCGTCGCCCTTGAGGTGCGCGAGCAGCACGCGGGTGAGCGCGTCGGTGTTCGCGAGCGTCGCCTTCGTCATGCGCTGGAAGAAGTTGTTCGCCGCGACCGCCGGGATGGCGACGCCGATGCCGACCGCCGTGGCGACCAGCGCCTCGCCGATGCTCGACATGACCGCCTGAGGCGCCATCTGCTGAGCCTGCTGCGCCGTGGCCTCCGCGGCCTGCTGACCCATCGCGTCGAAGGCCATGACGACACCGATGACCGTGCCGAAGAGGCCGATGAACGGCGCGTTGTTGCCGAGCGTGCCCAGGAAGGCGAGGCGCTTCTCGAGCTTCATGCGCTGCAGCGCGGCCGCGCCGGCCATGGCCTCTTGGGCGGCGAGCGGCCCGCGGTGCGCGATCGCCAGGCCGGCGGAGACGACGGCGGCCTCCGCGCTCGGCGACTGCGACATGCGCTTCTGCGCCGCCTCGATCGAGTGTTCGAGGGCCGTCTGCAGATCCTTCGCCAGGCCTGCGAGATCGTCACGCAGCGAGGAGAAGAACCAGGCGCGCTCGAGGATGATCGCCACCGACACGACGCTGAGCGAGATCAGGAGCCACATGACCCACTCCGCGCCAGCGCTCACCATCACGCGCTTCAGCCACTCGACCAAGTTCATCGAACGGTGCTCACCTTTCTTTCGAGAGCCGCCCCGCTTCCGGCGGCGCTTCCGAGGTCGACCCCGGGGCCCGGCGATCCGGTCCGAGCGACGCGCATGTTGTGCTCTGCTATCCGTCGGATGTCGAGCCCTCGTCGAGGTCAGACTCGACGAGGGCGTCGTCGGGGCCAGCCCCCGGGAGCGTCCGCTCAGGGTTCTGGGGCCTCGTGACCGGCTCGTCCAGCCGGCAGGCGAGCTCGAGCAGGGTGGTCGCGTAGCTGCCTTTCGGCAGGACGAAGGCGAGCTCGAGCCCGTCGCTCCTGGCCTCGATGGCCAGATCGCTCAGGGCGACCCGCAGGGGGCGCCGCGTGCCCTCGCCGAGCCGCTGAAGTGGCTTGAAGGCGTCTTCGGCGATGCCTCGCTCGGCGAGCACGGCCTGCTCGAGCGCGAGGGCCTCGGCGCTCGGCTTGCGCATGGACGCGCCGAACATGGGGCCCGTGGCGGTGATCTCGAAACGCGCTGCGCGCTCCCGCGCCTCCTCGAGCTCGGCGCCGCTCTCAGGAACATCGAACAAACCTCCGGAATCACACCGTTTTGCGACCTCGCCCGGCAAGACCTCGCGCCAGCTCCCGTCGGCGAGGCGGCGCTCGAGCAGCTCGTTGAACAGCATCGATTGCAGCGCCGAGTAGAGCAGCCGCGCCTGACGCTTGTCGCGAGGACCTCGCTCTCGCCCCGAGAGCCAAGCGAGCGCACGCGCCGGGTTGTCGCCGTCGCGCCCGAAGCGCTGGGCTCCGAAGGCGTTCGGCACCCCCTCGAGCGCCGCTCGCTCGAGGCGCGCGGAGATCTGCTCGGCCGAGGAGGGGTCCAAACCGCGCAGCCGGATCCGGAAGCGGTTGCCCGCGAGGTGGCCAGGCTTGAGCTTGTTGCCGTGTCGGGCGGCGCCGAGCACGCGCAACCCGGGCTCCTGGACGCCGGCGAGCGCCTCCTCGAAGGGGCGCGCCACGGGCCAGGGAAGGGAGATCGTCTGGGTCGTGACGCCCACGCGGTCCTTCAGCCCGGCCCAGCTCGCGAGCCGCGGGTCGACGCCCAGCGCGCGCGCCAGCTGGGCGGCGGCGAGCGGCGTCGTCCAGAGGCGTTTCTCGAGGCGCACGTGGAGGTGCTCGCCGGTGCCCGAGGGGGCGTAGGCCTCGATCTCGTTCACGACGAAGTCTTCCGGCTCGGATTTGAACTTCGCCGTGGGGCGCTCGTCGAAGGCTCGCGGGGTGTTCGGCTCGGGGATCATTGGACCTGGGAGGGGCTCGCGCGCTAGACCCGGACTGGGAGACCTCGCATGCCCCTAGCGTCGACACTGCGCCGCGTCACCAGCGCGGCCGCCTTCGCGGCCTGGGCGCTGCTCGCCGCGCCGGCGCTCGAGCTCGACCCGAGCGGTCGAGAGCCGCCTGCGCTCGAGCTCTTCGCCACCCGCGAGGCGGAGGCCGGCCCTTGCCCGGCCGACATGGCCTCGGTCGACGGCGTCTTCTGCATCGACCAGTACGAGGCGCGCACGGTCGAGGTCGCGCTGCCCAAGCCCGGCACGAAGGGCAAACCGCGCGTGCTGCGCGACCACTCTCCCTACCACCCCGTCACCGGGCTCGACGTCATGGCCGTGAGCGCGAAGGGCAAGGTGCCCCAGGCGCACATCAGCCGCGACGAGGCCGATCGTGCGTGTCGCAACGCCGGCAAACGCCTCTGCACCGACGAGGAGTGGGTGCGGGCGTGCAAGGGCAGGAAGCCCACGCTGTACCCCTACGGCGACGACCACGTCGAAGGTCGTTGCAACGACAAGGGGGTCTCGAGCTTCAACCTGCTCCATGGTCCCGGCAACAACCAGCCTCCGGAGCAGAGCGCCTACACGATGGAGCGCATGAACGACCCGCGCCTCAACCAGATGAAGGGCACCGTGGCGCGTGGGGGAGAGTTCAAGCGCTGTCGCAACGCCTACAAGCTCTACGACATGGTCGGGAACCTCCACGAGTGGACGAGCTCGGCGAGCGGCACCTTCCGCGGGGGCTATTACCTCGACACGCACATCAACGGTCAGGGCTGCGACTACAAGACCGGCGCGCACAACGCGCGCTACCACGACTACTCGACGGGCTTCCGCTGCTGCCAGGGCGGCCCCGAGCAGAAGAGGGTCGACCGTGAGGAGAAGGCGCGTCGCGATTCCGCGAAGGCGGAGCTCGAGCGAGAGAAGGCCAAGCTCGCCAAAGCGAAGGCGAAGGACGAAGACGGCGGTCGCAAGCAGGAGAAGGCCACGCCCGAGGCCGAGGAGCGCGCGAAGAAAGAGAAGAAGCCCGGGAGCGCGCGAGGAGCCGAGAAGAAGGCGCCCGCAGGCTGAGGCGATCCCCGGGCAGCGAGCTGCTCACCCCCGCGAGCCCGTCGCCAGCCTCACTGCTCGTGGGGCATGCGATCGCGGGCGCTGCGGAAGTGCTGGAGCGGCGAGTAGGCCGAGAAGTTCGAGACGCGCGAGGTGTAGAGGCAGGCGTAGTCCTCGACCTGGTCACCGAAGCCCGAGCGGTCGTCCGACTCGCGCATGAGCGACCCCCAGTAGGGGTGGAAGCAGGCGTCGATCGCCTGATCGAGCTCCTCGACCTGGTGGTCGAGCGCGCGCATCTGCCCGCGGATCCTCTCCACGCTCCGCTTGGTGCGCAGCCGCTCGGCCTCGGCCAGGGCGCGCTCGGCGATGTCGCCGTCGAGCTCGGCGATGCGTCGGCTGAGATCCTTGAAGCGGCCTTGCAGGTAGCGCAGCTGATCCTCGAGCTCCTCTCGCTTCGCCGAGAGCTCCGAGACGAGGTCGCTCTCCCGCTTGCAGGCCTCGATCGCGGAGACCTCGCCTTCCATCTCCTGCAGGATGAGCGCCGTGCGCCACGCGCTCTCACGGCGCGAGCGCAGGATGTCGCCGTAGATGTGATCACCCACGTAGAGGATGCGGTCGCCCGTCGTGCCGAGGGCGCGCTCGAAGTCGTGCAGGTTGCCGCCCTCGTAGATCGCGCCTCGCTCGAGCGGCAGCGGCGCCTGGCGCGTGCCGTTCTGCGTGCGCAAGAGCAGCGGGTTCGCCTCGGTGAAGAAGGCCGGCTTGCGCGCGGCGACGACCACCGCGTCGAAGTAGTGACGGAAGCTCGGGTACTCGCTCATCGCGTCGCCGAGCAGGTAGCCCATCATCTTCTCGGTGTAGGCGGCGCCGCTGTTGGTGAGCAGGAAGAGGCGCTTGCCCGCCGAGCGCAGCTTGTGGAGCGTCGCCGCGAGCAGGGGGTCGCGATCGACGAAGCGCGGCAGGTCGGCCGCGACCTCGTCGAGGATGCTGCCGTCGCGGTGGGCCTCGTCGATCGACTCTCGGATGTCCTCGAAGAGTGCGCCGTAGTCGAGCGCTCGTCCGAGCGACTCGAGGTGGTCGATGACCCTCGCGTACACCGCGACCTCGCTGAGCGCGTAGAGCGTGTCGACCCAGTGGAAGCGTGTGCCCGAGGTGCGCACGCGCTTGGACTGGTAGAGAGCGCGCAGCTCGTCGCGCGCGAGCCGGCGCATGCCGTGGAAGCCCTTCTGCACGTGCTTGAAGCGGTCGAGCTTGAGGATGTGTCCGTGCTTCTTGTCGATGAGCAGGCCGCGGATCGGGAACTCGATCGGGTAGTCGAGCTCGTAGAGCTCGGCGGGGTAACCGCGCGCGACGAGCTTCTTCACCGTGTGCTCGACGCTCACCCGGTCCATCTCGGACTGGTTGTAGATCGCGAGCGTGTAGTCCATGTCGAAGCCCACCCAGTCGACCGTGCTCATCTTGAGGCTGCGGTTGACGAACACGCGGCGGCTGCGTGGGATCCTCGCCGCCGAGGTGGGTGCACTCTGGGTGCCGGCGAGCGGGAGCTCGAGCTGTTCGGCGGGCACGGGTCCAGGAGACTAGCAAATCCACGGCCGCGTTCGTGCTCGCACTGGCGCCGGGTCCGAGGGCTGGACTATCTTGCCGCCCGATCGATGGGAAGATCGGCTTCGCCTTCGTCGGACGCACCCACCCGAGCCGACGCCGCTCGAGCAGAGAGCACCCCGAGCCGCAGCGCCGCTGGCGATCGCGGGCCCCGTCCGCTCGGTCCGGGGCGCGGCTCGGACCGACCGACGGCCTGGTGGGTCGCAGCGCTCGAGCGCCGGCGCGCGCGGCTCGACGACGACGTGCTCGATCTGTCCACGCCGGTCGACTGGGCGAGCGAGGCGGAGCGCCAGGCCGCGGTCGCCTTCTTCAACGCAGCGTTCCGGGCCGAGGAGTCCGGGCTCCGTCAGGCGCACGAGCTCGCCTCGGAGGTCGAGGCGCGCGACCCGGAGCTGGCGGAGGCGCTCCGGCTCTACGGCGACGAAGAGGGCTGGCACCGCGAGCTGCTCACCGAGTTCATGGCGTTCATCGGCGGTGAGATCCGCCCGATGGGGCGCGTGACGCGCACCTTCTACGGTCTCTACGGGCGCGCGAAGCGCATGGAGACCATCGTGCTCGTGAACCTCATGTTCGAGACGATCGGCTCGACGACCTACCGCATGGCGCTCGGGCGCGTGCGGCACGAGGCCATCCGCCCGATGCTGCGCATCCTGACGCGCGACGAGTCCTTTCACGTGCCGCTCAACGTGCACTTCCTCAAGCTCGCGATGCGCGATCGCTCCGCCTTCGATCGGGCGAGGCTGCGCGCCCTCTACAAGCTCTGCTTCGTGGCGCTCGTCGCGTCGGCCTACGCGAGCCGTCGCCGCGCCAAGGCCTTCGACGGCATCGAGTTCCGAGAGCTCGCGCGCGCCTACGCCGAGCACCTCGGCGCGCTCTTCGAGCGTGAGCCCGAGCTCGGCTTCGAGCCGCCTCGCTGGTTGCTTCGTCTGCTCGACGTCGACCCGACCACGCTCGCGGGGAGCGAAGCCGCAGAGCGCGCCAGCATCGAAGAGGCCGAGCGCAGCGTCGACCGCGCCGCGACGGTCGTGGGCGCGCTGGGCTAGCCTGGCTGGCCCGGCCGCGCGAGACGTCTCAGCCTCGAGCGCCGGGCGTGTGGCCGGCGATCCGCCGGCCGTCCCGCAGGACGAAGCGCGTCCGCGGTGTTCCCCAGGGCATGACGACGGCGGCCTCGTGCGGCAGATCCCAGCCGACGAGGTCGGCGCGCGCGCCGCGGCGGAGCGTGCCGACGTCGTCGAGCCCGAGCGAGCGCGCCGCCTCTCGCGTCGCGCCCAGCCAGGCCTCGTCGACCGAGAGCCCGTAGCTGCGCACCGAGAGCGCCATCGCGAGAGGCAGGCTCTCGGTCGGCGCGGTGCCTGGGTTCGCATCGCTCGCGACCACGAGCCTGAGGCCCACGCGCCGGAGCAGCGCAAGGTCGGGTGGCGCCATGCCCAAGGTGTAGCTCGCCACCGGGAGCAGCACCGCGCGTGTGCCGGCCTCGGCGAGTGCGCGCGCCGCCGCCTCCGAGAGGTGCTCGACGTGGTCGACGCTCGCGGCGCCGAGCTCTGCGGCGAGCTCGGCCCCTCCCACGTCGGCGAACTGACCGACGTGCAGGCGCAGGCCGGCGCCGAGCTCGCGCGCCTTCTCGAGCGCGGGGCGCGCCTCGGCCACCGAGAACGCGCTTCGGTCGACGTAGGCGTCGACGTAGCGGAAGAGGCCCTCGCGGGCGAGCTCGGGCAGGTCGTGCTGCGCCACGCGACGGGCGAAGGCCGGGCGATCGCCCTCGGCCTCGGGCGGCAGGGCGTGCAGGGCGAGGTAGGTCGGCACGACGCGCGGCAGCGAAGCCACTCCAGCGGCGCACGCGATCGCGCCGAGCTGCTTCTGCTCGCTCTCGAGATCGAGCCCGTAGCCGCTCTTCACCTCGACGGTCGTGACGCCGAGCTCGGCCATGCGCGCGAGGCGCGCTTGGAGCTCGGCGGCGAGCTCTGCGAGCGAGGCTGCGCGCACCGCGCGCATGCTCGCGCGGATGCCTCCGCCACGCGCGGCGATCTGCTCGTAGCCCGCGCCCGCCATGCGCGCTGCGTACTCGTCGTGTCGAGAGCCCACCCAGGCCGCGTGGGTGTGCGCGTCGACGAGGCCCGGGCTGACC